>JBIJCS010000020.1:0-18954 GCA_044344575.1 Pirellula sp.
GGGAGGAGGATTGGGTGGATCGCCGTTTGAGGGAGATTTCGATTCCGGCGAAGGTTATGGCGAAGAGAACGGCGAGGCGTCTGGCCAGGGCGTCAGTGGAAATGGTCCGATCGTTTCGACTGGGGGTGTGGGCCCTGGTGGGATCAAGTCGGAGAGTGATGCGGTATTACGACCGAAGCAGATGTCGGAGATGATTGGCCAGCGCGAGGTTATGGATGTTCTGGAGATCGCGATTCATGCCGCGAAGAAGCGGGAGGAGCCGTTGGGTCACATCTTATTGGATGGGCCTCCGGGTTTAGGTAAGACGACTTTTGCTGTATGTATACCGGCAGCCATGGGAGTGCCAGTGGAGATGGCGAGTGGTCCGAGTCTGAAGGCCCCGAAGGAATTGTTGCCTTATTTGACGAACATTCAGCGAGGGGCAGTGTTATTCATCGACGAGATCCATCGGTTGCCCAAGCCTGTCGAAGAGTTCTTGTACACGGCGATGGAAGACTTTCGCATCGACATTGTCTTGGGTGAGGGGGTCAATGCGAGGACGTTGAATTTGAAGCTACAACCGTTTACCTTGATCGGCGCGACGACACGCGCAGGGATGCTCAGTGCGCCGCTTCGGGATCGGTTTCATATTCGGCAGCATTTGAATTATTACAGCGATGCTGATTTAGTAGCGATACTCAAGAGGAATGCTTCTAAGCTAAAGGTGCATATCGACGAAGACGCTGCACAAGCGATTGCATCGCGGTCGCGTGGTACGCCTCGCGTGGCGAATGGTCGGTTGTTATGGGTGCGCGATTATGCGATGAGCAAATCGGATGGGAGAGTAACACGGGAGATAACCGACAGGGCCTTGGCGATGTTTGGGATCGACGCACAAGGCTTGGATCGTCAAGACCGCAGGTATTTGGAGGTTCTAGCGCGAGTGTTTAATGGTGGGCCTGCTGGATTGGAAGCAATAGCTCACACGATGAGTGTATCGGCTGATACGCTTGAAGATGAAGTAGAGCCATTCTTGTTGCGCAGTGAGTACATCGTCCGCACGCAACGAGGCCGGCAGCTAGGGGATCGCGGATGGGAACTTGCGAACGGTATTAAAAAGGTCGATTAATCGCTTGCTCGTTTTCCACCAGCCAAC
The DNA here is from genome assembly GCA_044344575.1 of Pirellula sp. Lineage (GTDB taxonomy): Bacteria > Planctomycetota > Planctomycetia > Pirellulales > Pirellulaceae > JBKCUI01. The sequence continues at coordinate 1,136 of JBIJCS010000020.1, forward strand.
AATGGATTGCGAAGGACCAGCGGTTCACTCCTATGAAGGTTTGGTGAAGGGGATTGAAAATGGCTTGTTTTCAATTCGCGATCTGTCACAAACAAGAATCTCGGTGAGTATGCGCTCGTAGCACGGATCGATTACCATCGAGGATATTGTTTTGAACCCGCTCCGTCATTGAAGGTGCCGTGCATACGATGGACTACATGAATCCAGAACTTCCTTCGGGATTGGCGTTCGTAGAGATACCGCTTGTGCGAGCTACCGCAGAGAATCTGTTAGGATTTGGCCATTTGGTGTACGAATCCCACGAGAATTACCCCATCGAGATCGTGCGTTGGCCAGCCAGTGGTTGGCGACCAGTGGATTTAGATTCGGGGAATGAGGGAGGAACAAAGCAGGGTATATTTGTCAGTCGTTGGGATGGAGATGTTCTCTATGGAGCGAATGAAGCTGTCGGCGGGAACTATGTGCTAGGTTACGCTTGTGATCCAGGGGAGGCTCGTCGAGGTCATCAACGAGTAGCGAAGCAGATTTTGATATGGCATTGCAATTACCATCCCGATGGAGGTCAGTTATTTTTCCCGTTAAACCGCGAGCCCTTTTTGGTGCCTTTGGCGTTACCTGGCGATGACCGAAAACCTCGAGACTTTGTTGGCTTTTGGTTCGATGGATCTTGCGGACTGTATATCCATCCAAATATCTGGCACGACGGAGTGTTCACCACGAAGGGCGAACAACGGTTCTTCGATAAGCAGGGAGCAGTACATGCCCGAGTGTCGATGGATTTCGCGAGGGAATTCCAGTGTTTACTCTGCGTGCAAATCGACAAGTTGGCTGTTTAGTTTGTATACAAGACTTGGTTTGCATCTACTTGTAGGGGTTGTCAATCATGCAATTGTCTCTTGAAGACTCAAAGAAGGTTTCTAATCGATTTGCGGCGTTGCCACGGTGGTTAAGCTTACCTATCTTTGTTGGTGTTGTATTTTTCTCCTTGTTGACCTTCGTGATGATCTTGCAATTGATGGAGCCGAAAGCACTTGATTGGAAAGAGTTACTTGGAGCGTTCGTTAGCTTGCTAATTACCATATCGCTCGCCGGGCTGGCTTGGTCGATTCTTCGGGGACGAGGGGTTCCTCGCTGGTTCATGCGATTGTTTGTGATCGCAACGATTGGCGGACTGTTATGGCCGATTGGAATCTTGTTAAAAGACATTTGGTTCGGGAATAACGTAAGAGATCCCGACGAGGACTCGATGTTTTTATTGTCTTTTTACCTTCTTGTGTTGTCGCCGAATCTTGTAAAGACGTTGTGGAATCATCAATCCCATACGTATATTGAGAGGAACGAACGATCGTAGGCAAAAGTAGATCAGATCTGAGATTTCCAACGATTCGATTTGTTTGTCGACGGGTCGGGATCGAGAGGGGAAGCATGGATTGGCGTCTTGGAGAGAGACTCACCTTCACCGCTCCCGCCGTTAGGTTGGTTTGCGGATAGAAGCTCGTTGAAGTAATCGATCGCACCGAGTGCATCGAGTGGGCTCAGTAGGCCATCGTTGTTGATGTCAACATAGGGTTTTGGGCCAATCCCTTTGTCATTGAGCCTTCCACTACCACGCTGATTGATAATGTCGATCACGGTGACGATGTCTACCCCGTTGATACGACCATCGTCATTGACATCCAATGGATTCGTGGGGTTGGTCCAAGGTGAGATATTTCGGTAAAAGCCGTAATCCGCCCGGAGTGATTGGTTGCTTGTCGATGATAGAGAGAGAACACGATTGGGACTCCCAAGAATTTCATATTGCTGGGAGCTAGGTGAGGCAGTGATGCGGTAACTTCCAGTGGGTAGATTAGGAAAGTGAAATACACCTTTTGAATCGGTTAACGCAGTATTCGGAATTCCGTGAAGTACTTGCGTCACTTGGACGCGACCATCGAGGTGGCCATAAACCACTGCGTAAGCGATTGGTGCAGAGGATTCGACGGACAGTGTGGTATCTTCGCCAAGTTGCAATGCATGGGATTCATAGCGTGCTAAGATTGTTCCGTCGGTTGCAAAAGCATCGATGCGTGCGATCGCGTTTTCGGATATCGCGAAGACGGAAACGTCGATTCTACGTGTTGAATTCGGAAATCCTAATCTCAGCATGGTGCTTCGGCCATCGAAGGTCGTCGGTGCAATCGGAGTAACTAGACGATAGGGATGAAAGATTTTTCTATTGGAATCGGGATCGATTTGGATGCCAACACGCCCATCTGCTTCGCTCCCTACCGAGCTGATGCTCATCCCATTGAGCAAGCTGGTGATAGGACCGATCGGAGAATTGTTTGCACTGGTTAGGACTTGGCCAATTGGAGGTGTTCCCTGCAACGATTCAAGGCTGACTTGTTGGCCACCGAGAGCACTTTCCAACTCTCCCCAAAGTCCATCTTGGTTTAGGTCGTTCCAGATGAATCCGTAAATGCCAGTCGTCGTTGATTGGCTTGGCGTTGTTCCAATGGTTGCTGAGTAAACGTTACTAGTGATTCCAGTTTGGATATTTACCGCACGCAGTTCGATTGTCTTCCCAAGATCGAATGTAGCAATAGGAAGTTTCAAGTCGACGTTCACAGTTGGCGAGATTGGCGTAGCGAGGGTTTGCCAAGCTCCCTGTCCGATACGGGCTTCGATACGATCAATTTTGTTGAGTGTTATGCTGGACTGGTTTCCGGAGGAATTGACGTTTGGCAGGGTTCCAACTGCAGCATTTCCAGTCCAACGGTACAAGCGATTGAAGGGATCGTAAACGCCGGTTACATCAAGCTCGATTGGTACATCAAGGATGTCAAATATCCCATCGCCATCGCTGTCTTTCCAACCGATCATCGCTAAGGTAGATGCCGGGCTGGTTTTATTTTCATAAGCGCGTTGTAGCGAGATTCCGTCCGACATGATACTGTCTTGTTGAACGAAATTGGGGTTTGGATTTGCGACGAGCGAATTTGTGTTTTGGGTGTTGTAGTATCCGCGCTGCCGATAAAAACTAGCACTTCCCTGGTATTCGTCGAGCGCCCAGAACATGTGTCCTGTCTCATGTGCAAAGGTCGAAGCCGGGCGAGTCGAAGGAACGACTTCAAAAAGTCCACCAGCGAATGAGAAGGCTTGGTCAAAACTTCCTCCGTCTGCGAATTGACCATCTTGATCATTTTTCGCATTGGCGACAAAGATTGTAAAAGCCCAATCAGTGTTGAGCTTGAGCCGTTGCGATTGATTGAATGCTCGCATGTTTGCATCGAGCAGGCTTTGGCCTCCGTATCCTTGCGCATTGAGAAACTCGTTCACCCAAAGACCATAGTCATCAGAACGTCTCGCAATCGGTTCATAGGCGGTGGAAAATGCAGCGTCTACAAATTTACGATCAATGATGAACTCCAATTGATGTTTGGTGGTTTGTTTCGCAAGAAGCTGCGGCCACCAGTTGAGTCCTTCTTCGATCTTGTTCATCACCTCGGTGCGATGCATTACGGTCCAGTCCTCAGTACTTGGGTCAATCTGCCCGTTACTTTCAAGAAGAACGACGGTTACTCCCACGCGACCAAGCATGAACTCCCCTGTATCCTCCGGTGTGGCACCGAAGGGGAGCGAAGCAAATACGCGTCGTGATTCCAAGGATTCCATGCGAAGTTTTCGTTGCATTTGCGATCGTTATTCTTGGTTTGGAGTCGATAGCCAGAGGTTTATTTGCGAATCACTTAAAGCGGTATCCACAAGAGTGTCGGTCAAACATCTGAGTGCCCAGTGCTCGGAAAGTTCCTCCGAGTTAGGATGCGATTCGCGCAAAGGATGCTTCGGATGATGAGAGAAGAGTGAGACGAATCTTTGCTTTTGGACACGTCCTTCTCCTTCGGCAACGGAACCTCGTGGAGGGATGGTTAGATTGGAAAGTACCAGACTGCCTACCGACGGCCGAAAGGCAGTAATATCACTGATTTGGATCATCCCATTTTTATTGATATCGAGAGGACTGCCAACCGTGGCCGCTTTTCCAACATCGGGACGAACCTTAGCTACATCGGCGACTTGGACTACGTAGGTGTCCTGTTGGGAAAGGCCTGTGGTTTCACCAAGTAAATGCCCGATGTAGAAAGTTTTCTTTTCAATTAATCCGGTTCGGGGGGTCGGCAAAACTTGGATTTGGAGCCACCGATTGGTGAGCGTCGCATCGTTCCATTCGATTCGCAGAATCGTCGGCTGATTCGTATTGCCGGATTGCGCAAGCAGGCGGGATGGTACGGGTGCCGCTTCCCAGCGATTAGGTGTCCATGCGTTTGAGTCAAAGGTACCGAGTGGGCTAACTCGAAATACAAAATCCTCCGTTGTGACATTCAGGGATGGCAAGCCCGCGATTTCAAACTGTAGTCCGTTGATTCCTCGCTGAGCATTGATCAAATTCTCATAGGAAAGAGGTCGAGCCTCAGCCCCAGAGGTCGCAACCCGCTTGCTTGGATCGATTGCGTTTGATGTGTCATCGGAAGCAAAGCTAGAATTTGCATAGTAGATATGGGTAGCTAGGATTGCAACGACTGTGGTCAGCTTGAAAACTACTTGGCTCTCGCCACCGTCCTCGTCCAACGCTCGGATGACCACCGTCTGTTGTTGTAGTAAGGAGGTTGGCTGATACGTCCAAAACCAAGTGCCATCGGAGTACTTCGTAACAGCCCCAAGCGATGCACTCAACACGACGGTATCGGCGGCGATGTCATCCCAAGTTCCAGAATTTGAAAAGTGTGAGAGCACGGAACCCTCTAGAGACGTTTGGACCACGCTCAACCAAGGTGCGCGGTTCAACGCAATCGCCTGAAAGAGGATTTGCTCCGAAAACCCACGACTATCGGTTGCGGTAACAACGACAAGTTGAGCGGGATGATTATCCTCTGGAAAGTAACTCCATTCCCACCTTCCATCCGAGTATTGGACCACGTTGCCGATATTGACGGTTAGCGTGACTGGATCGTTTGGGTCTGGGTCGAACCAAGTCCCATGGTTCGAGAGCATCTGGTCCTCAAACCCTTGAACTTCCGAGTCCCTGACAGAGAGTGCCGGAGGAGTATTGAGCTGACCGTCATCAACGACCGTGAAATCGATGGACGGAATTACCAATCCATTATAGATAGGATCCAGACTTTCACTCACATCGAATAAAATGGAGATGGATTGATCACCGTCACGGATCCAATCTTCAATCCCATGGACCAGTACCGTTTTTGGTAGATCCCAATCGGTTGGCGTGAAGACCAACTCGGTGGTATTGGTATTCGCTTCGGAAGGATCAGAAGATCGCACCTGAACGCGAACTGCCGAACGGGGTGGTGTACTCATGCGCACTGTTACCGTGGCGAAGCTACCCGATTCGCGCACGTTCTCGTCATTGGAAATTGCACTAAGATCTGGAGTTGTATAGCTCACGACAAGTCCTGGACGATCGTTGATACTCCCGGTCTCTGAGGGGGCGATTCCCCAACCATCCGTTCCATTGGGAAAGGGCAACAACACCCAACCATGATTCAACGATTCTTGATAACTCCAATGTTGTAAATCACCGGTCACAAAGACTTGGTTTTTTCCAGATTGGACTCCCATAGGAAGCATAAAATCACCAACTTCAGCGGTTGGTACAGAGGACGCCTCGAGATTGTCGGCTTGAAAGCCATCCTTCAACGTATTCCAAGTAATGACATCTGGGAGAGGAGAGAGAATTCGGTGGACAGTCCCGCCATCCCCTGGTGTATTGCTCAGCCGACTCGACAGGCTCAGGGTAGCAGCGTGGATTTGCGAACCGAAAGGGATCCGCCCTGCACCGTTTCCGAACAAGTCATCGAACCGAAGTATGACTTGGCTGGTATTGGCTTGACCATTATCCGGTGCATCTACGAACAACGTGCTAGAGGAGAACTCGTAGTTGGTTGTAGGAGTGTCCTGGCGTACGTGGGTATCTCGGGCACCGGCGTAACCGCCGACTCCTTGCTGAAAACTTTGGTAGTTTAGCTCTGGAGTAATCCAAGTGACATGGAGTTTTGGACGTTGAGAAATAGTCGTCGCATTCGAGCTTGCGAATGCCCAACCGTCGGTTCGCAAATCCCAGCCTTGGATCAGCCAGCCGTAATTGGACTCGCCATTGACCCATGCTTGAAGATCATCAAGAACACCTATTTGCGTCGTACCTGTGTCTGGGTCTCCGGTACCAGCGGAAGTGCCCACTTGCGATTCGGCGACAATACGTGCCGTGATCCCGTTATTACGGATGGGTTTTCCGTTGGAAGGTGTCGCAGGCAGAGAATTCCAAGTCGTATTGGACTCGTCCCAGGGAACCAGAAGGCGATAAAGTCCGGCACCGTCGCCGCCGTTGGTTGTGGTCAAAGTCAGGTAAGCATCGAGGATGCGAGAACCGGAAGGGATTTGGCCAGGCCCATTTCCGAGGATGGCATCGAACCGCAAGAGACCGATTGTGTTGCTTGTTCCTGCATCGAAGTCGACGAAAATGCTTTCGCTTGAAGCTCCAGCGGTGTTGGGGGTTGCCTGGGCGAGTTGAGTGTCCGAAGCACCTGTATAATACGCAAATCCGTTGTCCGTTCCTTGCTGGAAGCTTGATTCACGCAGTCGTGTGGTACGAACGGTAGTAATGCTGCTTGCGAGAATCTTCTCATCCGCATCGAGGAGCAACCAGTGTAATTGGCGTTCGGGTGGGGATAAACGCTCGAAATTGGTTTGCAACCCGATGGCTTGCACCAATGCGGTTGCTGCTTGCATGCTGACGTTTGGACGCCAACTGAATCGCAATCCACTCGCATCACTTGCATCCCAATCGGCAATGGGTTGGGAGCCATAAAAAACAGTAGAACCTTCTATGCGGATTTGGTTTGGCTGATTGCCAATGGTTCTCACCGAGAGTGTGTCTCCCGCAAGAACCGGTGTAAGCCACTGAACCACGAGCGATGCAGCGGACATGACGTTGGAGTCCACGTCTTCGATTCGATTGGAAAGCGAGATTGATTTTGTTGGACTAAGCGTAGGGATCGTCAAGCTGTTGGTGAATTCGAGAAAGCTTGGAGGATCATCAACAGCTTGGATGCTGACGATGGAGTGCATTGGTTGGCTAGCCGCACCAAGTGGATCCCAAGCAGTAAGAGAAATTTTACGGGACGAGATCGACGGGTTGTCCGAATGATTTCGGAATCCAATCCGCCTTAACACTTGGGAAATACTATCGAACGTTGCAGACGCATTCCAATTGATCGTCAGCGGAGAACGTCCTAATCCCCCACCGAACTGTCCGATAGGTGTGCCATTAAAGAGAATGGAATTCGAAACAATAGAAACGATTGGATCTTGCCCTTCTGAGGGGACAATCATCAATTCGTCCATCGCTTCCCCATTGTCTTTGACTTCTACGCGTACGGTACCATCTTGGAAGTTCTGCGAGTCGACGTCGAGTAGCGTAAGCCCATCGAAGGGAAAAACGGGCGGCCCGTTTTCAATGTAGGTGGCTGATTCGCCATTCCGCGTGAGTTGAGGCTGTTGGTTTGCGCCTCGCGGCGGCATCCAGCGAATCACCAAGTTGGGCCTTGCATCGCGAAGGGCTGATTCCGATGGAGCGAAAGCCCATCCATCGGTACCATTTGTCCACGGCACAAAGGCCCAGCCACGATTGATTTCTCCGCTAGACCAAGCTTGGAGATCTGCGGTAACATCGAGGGAGAGTCGGTTTGCGATCGGGACCAATGGCGTCAGTGCCTCCGATCCCACGAAGGCTTCATACGCCGAACGAGCTTCGATATTGTCCGTTTGAATTCCGTTTGCGAGGGACGACCAAGTTGATGCGGCAGACCAGGGCACAAGCATTCGATGCAAGCGCCCTCCAGCTCCAGGATTGGTAGACTCCAATACGAGAGTGGCTTCTAGAATTTGAGCACCGTTAGGAATCTGGCTCGGTAGCGAGCCGAACAAATTGTCGAATCGCAAGAGTGCTTGACTAGTATTGTTTTGGCCCGCAGTGGCAGCATCCACAAGGAGATCAGTCGAGCTAGAACCATAATTCGTCGTTGGAGCGGCTTGCCGCAGTTGTGTATCGACCACACTTTGGTAGATACTTCCGTTGACAATTCGACCTTGTTGGAATTGCCATTCGCGGATCCCAGATGGCGATGGGTGACCGAAACGCTTTTGGAAGTCGAGTTGGATTTCAAATTCACTATTGGCGTCGGTTTCAAAGGCACTAAGGGTCGGGGAATAGGTTCGCGCTTGAATTTTACCGGCTTGCAAATCGAATTCTAAAAGCCGCATCCAACCATCACCGCCGTTTGTGCGGCTCTGATAATCCATCACCATTTCGACGACGCTTTGACCAGCGATGTTGGTAGACACTTGGTGGTGTTCGCCGCTGAAGTGGCCATTCATCACCAGAAAGATCTGTGGATGATTGAATACAAAATTCTGGAACAGGGATTCGCCCGAGTTACCCGCATTCGGTGTCCCAGCATTATTGCCTTGGATTGTTTTTTGGCGTTGGAGGGAAGATGGGTTTAAGTAAGAATGCGTTAACAAAAGGGTCGGAATACCAGGGTAGGCATCCATGATTTCCTGAGCCCATTGCAAGTCGCTGTCTAACGCTTCGTACTGAAGACTAATGCTTAGGAAAGTATAACCGCCCCCTTGAAATAATACGGCATGCCCACCCACGTTGGCTGAACCTTCCAAGTACCAACTACGACTTGCGTAACGAGTGGGACTAAAGAACTCTTGGTAGCGTGCGTTGCCGCTGGTTTTGTCGGAAACGGTAACATAATCGTGGTTGCCTATTAAAGCTGTATAGGGCAAGACTCCGTCGGGTGTAGATGCGAGATTCCCATCGAGACGATCCATAGCGGCATCTGCGCGTTGCCATTCCGCCAGATTGCGATCAGCACCCCGTTCCCCATTTTGTACTAAATCACCCAGTTGGGTTGCGAACACAATGTTGCGTGCTTGGCGTTGCGCGACAATCCAATCGGTTTGCGCATTAAAAATGCTGGGAAAAGATTCCGAATAGAACTGCGTGTCAGGAAGAACCGCGATTGTAAAAGGATCCGCCGCTGCCACGTACCGCGATTCAAGGATCTCAATCCAACATTTTCTTGAACGCAGAATCATGGACTTTGGTTAGATTTAGATACGATCGGGAGTGGGGCGGCAGCTTCGATGAAAAAAGGGCAGCGCCTTGCGACACCACCCTTCTCCCAACACTTTTCTAAGCTCAAGTCATCGCTCTCGTGCGATTTAGGCTTTAACCTTTAGCATTCGCTTGCGACCTCGCCAAGCAACACCGCATGCACCGAAGGCTGCAAGCAACATGGAGCCCGGTTCGGGAACTGCAGTGATCGAGTAGGAGAGTGTTCCATCCCCCGCAAACGACGTTGGAATTTGATTAAACCCACCATCGATTGCATCAAGCCCTGACAAACTCATCGAATAGCTTCCGATATCCGCGTTCACCGTGGTCATCGTCAGGCGAGCGAGCAGAGTATCGGACGTACCCAGCGTTAGCGTCGAGTTGGGGATCGACGAGAAGGTCACTTGGGATACGGGACCTTGGTCAAACGTACCTTTGATGAATCCGTCTGGGTTGCTCGAATCAGGCATTAACACGTTGATACCAGAAGCGAACAAGCCACCCTTACCGTCGGCTCGGCTAAGTGTCAGCGTAAAATCGCAACCCAAAAACGTTTGATTTGCTACGGTGGAGCGAATGAAGATATCGAAAACCCCAGCACTGGAGTTTCCTTGCTGCAACGCGGCACCTCCAGCAGGAGTGCTTTGCGCTAGGCTAAAGACCAAGTCTGCTTTGGCGTCGCACACGGCGGCCGCCAAGACGACTAGAAACACGATCATCGTTGAGAACAAATTCCTCACGGATGCACCTTTCCTTTCACGGGTAAAATCACTGTAGATCCACTATCTTACTTCTTAAAAACAACCGTCAATGATTCCGCCCTCAAGCGGCATCAAACTTCATCAAATCCAAACGTTGTCTTAGCGCAACGCCCGGTTATTTGCATTTTTGCTACCAGTTTCCGCTTAGCTGATCACCGAGTTGTTCCCCGAATGGTTCACCGAGATTGCTGAAAGCTCGGTCGATGCTCTCGATGTCGGTTGCTTGGGCATTGCTCGCCTCTCGACGATCGCTGCCGTTCCGGTCAGATGGCATCGGTGAGGCAACGGCCGTGTTTTGGCCTGACGCTTTCGCCGTACCGCCTACCTCCGGCAGCAGACCCACGAGGCTCGGCTCGTTGTAAAGCCGATCCGTCATTCGAGGTGCAATGGAACGAGAAAACAAACCCATTCCAGTGCCACCGGCGGTCGAGCCGCTACCGGATAGCGGTGCCGAGGAGCCTCGAAGCGACTGACGACCCGGTCCTTCTCCTTCGCTTCCGCTGCCCGCTTCAGGAATCGTGATGTTTCTCAGTGAGAGAACACCTACCTGGGTTCTAAAGCCAGTAATGTCGCTGATCTGAATCAGTCCATTCTTGTTGATGTCCAATACATTGGAAACCGTCGCGCTGTTGCCGACTTGCGGACGGATACGCACAACATCGGCGGTTTGTACCAAGTACGCACCTCCCGTCAGGGTACCGGTAGTCTCTCCGAAAAGGTGACCAATGTAGTAAACGTCAGGGGTACGCAATCCCGTGTTGGCGTTATCAAGAAGTTTGATCTGCAACCAACGGTTCGCAATCGCGTTATCCGCCCATTCGACTCGCACGCGAGCCGGCGTGGTATCCGAACCTGGGAGAACTACAATTGCCGAAGGAGTTGGTGCAAGTGCCCAGCTGCTCGGTGGATTAGCTGCTTCGTTGAACGAGCCCGTGGGGCTCATGCGGAACACAAAGTCCGACGCAGAGAGCGTTGCAGAGGGGAGACCCGCAACATCAAAGACCAAGCCGTTGATACCTCGGCTGGAGTTGATCAAGTTCTCATAGGAGAGTGTACGCGCCGCAGGACCACTCTTGGCTAGTACCTTTCCGGTGTCCAGAGCAGCATCAACTCCCGAGCCTGCAAACGAGGAACGCAGGTGATAGACCTTCGAGTTCACCACCGTCACCACTGCATTGATGGTGAAGGAGACGTTCGAGGACCCACCGTCTTCATCGGTTGCGGTGATGGTCACCGTTTGGTTGTCGATCGCGGAGGTCGTAGGCAACGACCAGTTCCAGGTACCGTTATCGTTTTTGGTGACCGTTCCGACGGATGCAGCAAGGGTGACGGTATCAGCAGCGACGTCAGACCAGGTCCCGGAGTTCGTCAGGGTCGAGAGGATCGCGCCAGAAACACTCGCAGCAGTGACACTCAAATCAGGAGCCCGATTGGTCACCGCATAGGTGAAGTTCACCGAGGCGGTTGCACCCTTGCTGTCCGTAGCGGTGATAGTCACAGTGGTTGCAGAGGTATCATCGAGACCATCGATCGCCCAGTTCCAAGTCCCATCGGAGTTCTTGGTGACCGTTCCGAGGGAGGCGGTCAGGGTAACCACATCCGAGGCATCGGCATCTGCCCACGTTCCCGTGTTGGTGATCGAAGTCCCTTCGTTACCCGAGACAGCTGCGTTCGATACCGTGATCGTCGGTGGGTTGTTGGAGGGAGTCGTATCCTTGTTGACTAAGATCAGGTCCGAGGGATCGAGGCCTTGATAGTTTGCATCACTGCTTGTCGCTGGACCGATGACCAAACTATAGGTTACGTCACCATCTGTAAGGGAATCGTTTACGCCAGAGACGGTAATGATTTGTGGAATTTCCCAATTGCTTGGCGTGAAAACCACCGATGCAACATCTACGGTACCTTCGGTGGTATCGCTGGAGCTTAAAGCGATCGTTACATCCGCTTTGGGAGGTGTCGCGAGTGAAATTGCGATTTGAACACCAGCACCATCTTCTGAGGTTTCCAGAGCTCCCAATGGCGCAATTTTGATACCGACAGGGGTGTAATAGACCCGCAAGCGTGGCCGGAAGGCTTCGGTAGACTCAGAGGTCTGAATACCCCATCCGTCGGTACCGAGATTCCATGGAAGGATCGCCCACCCATTGTTGGTTTCATTGTCGGTGACCCAAGCTTCGACGTCCTTCGAAACATCGAACGTATTGAAGCCTGCTTCTGCGTTTGGATTTAAAGCAGGGCTACCGGCGGAGGTGTTGAAGGCGACACGTGCTTCTGAATCATCAGCGGAGATTCCGGCATTGAGAGAGTTCCAAGTTGCCGCGTTGTCCCAAGCTTGGAGCATGCGATGGAACGAACCGCCATCACCTTGTGCGTTTGAAGTGGTGCTTGCGAGATCCAAGGCAGCGGAGTGGATCAACGAACCGGCAGGAATCTGGATGGTATCGCCACCGACAATGTTTTGGAACTGTAGGAGGACTTGGGAGGTGTTTGCTCCCCCTGCGTCCCTGAAATCGACGAGAACGCTTGTCGCTGCATTATTCGTTGCGTCCGGAGTGGCTTCTGTAAGAGCGGTATCAACGACTCCGGTGTATCCATTCACATTTTGGCGGAAGGATTGGGATGCGGTGCCAGAAGGGATCCACTCGACTTCGAGTTTTGGTCGCTGACTAGGATCTGCATTCTCAGACGCGGCGAACGCCCAACCGTCAGCGCGAGTATCCCAACCGCGGAAGACCCATCCGAAATTAGCAGCACCGTTAGCCCATGCCTGGATGTCGGTGGTCACTCCGATGAGAGTAGGGTTTGCTGCGGGGTCGCTGTTTGCAGCGGCTACACCAATTTGAGAGTCCCATGCAATGCGGGCTTCCGCATCATCGGCTTGGACCGCTGGAATACCGTTTCGAGGAACGACACCGTTACCGAAAGAATTCCAGGTTTCGGTGTCTGGGTTCCAATCGGTAAGCATGCGATGGAGCGTTGCACCATCACCACCGTTTTTCGTATGGAGAACAAGTCTTGCGGAGACGATGGTTGCACCCAAAGGAATCTGTCCAGCAGCATCCCCGAAAAGGTTATCGAATCGGAGGAGTACTTGAGAATTTGCTGTGCCGCCATCCCAATCTACTAACAATCCTTCGGTCACTGGATTTGCGCCGATAGGTAGCGGACTATCTGGCTGGTTTTCCGCAAGTTGGATATCCCCAGCACCTGCGTAGACGCCTTGTCCATAGTCGACACCTTGCTGAAACGCGAAACGACGCGTAAGCGATTGATCGACCGAGTAGACCGCCGGCAAACTGGAACCTCCGTCGCCGTCGGTCAGTTGGAAGGTAACTGACCGTGTCTCTGGTCGGATGCGTTGGCTCGTCGTTGCAAAAACGACCGACCGTGCTATTGCGTTCGCTGCTTCTACCGTAGCGGCATCGTTGTAATCAACCGTGAGAGGTCGAATCGCGTTCCCTTCTTCCCAAGTACCGACAACTGTTCCTCCAAACAGAACTTCGTTGCCATTGATAGAAACTTGTCCAGCGGCGTTGCCGACTGATCGAATAGAAAGTAGATCTTCTGAGGTGCCTTGAGCGAGGGAGACGGTCAGGCGCCCGCCGCCAAAGTTCAATGAATCTGGATCAGCGATCTCCAACTGGCCGTCGATAGACACTGGAATAGCGGCACCTGTGGATACCGAATAGAACGTTGCGGAACGACTAGCGGTTAGGGTAGGCGCATCATTGATGGCAACGACTTGGACCAGTGTGAATGCGACGTTGCTCAATCCACCGGCGGGGCCGCCGTCACCATCATTGACTTGGAATTGAATGCGACGATTCGATATACCGGGGTTATCTGAGTTGTTTGAGAAGGTGATGTTTCGCATCAGCGCTTCGACTGCGGGTGGCGTTGCATTGACGTTGAGGTCGATCGTCAGCGGCGTTGCTCCAGATCCTCCAGACAAGATGCCGATGGAGACGCCACCAAAGGTAACGAGGTTTCCAGCGAGACCGATTTCTCCTGCAGCGGTGCCTTGGTTGCGTACACTCAGCGAATCGCTTTCTTCCGCGTTTTCTGTGATAGTAACAGAGAGAGAGCCTGATGCAAAGTTCGCAGAATCGGAATCGCTCAAGGTGGCACCTGACGCGATTACGACCGGAGAGTCACCTTCGGTAAACTGCGAGGGTCCTTCGGGGACCGATATCGTTGGTGCGTTGTTATTACTCACAGCGACTTTCAGGGTGACCAGAGTTGTTGTACTGATGAGGTTCAAATCAGTGGCTTTATAGCTGAAAGTTACATCGCCAGTCGTACCATTGTTTGCGTAGAGGAAAGATCCATCACTATTGAAGACGAAGGAGGATGCGTTTGCTGGATCAGCGGAATCGAGGATCGCCCAAAGTATGGAGTTTGCGCCATTGGGATCTGTGTCATTGCTCAGGACACCTGCTGCGGCATTGATATTGATTGTTCCACCCGGTTCTAGTGAATATTCGTCTGCTATCGTCACCGGAGCTTGGTTCGCATCCCCGGGGACATTGAATGCACCCGGTGTCAAGAGTCCACCTTCGGGGAAGTTCGCACTACGGCTTGCAGCAACGCTTGTGTAAGTAACTGAAGAGTTGGTACCGACAAGGTCACCGCTATACCATGCGTTGGAGTTTGACACACGATTGTCGTGTGGGAATCGGGTTGCGGCCCCGGGGGGAAAGGTTGCCGCTTGGGTGAGAATGGCACCGTATGCAATATCCCCTGCGCCACCGTCAAGCCACCCAACTGCATCGATCAACGTTGCACCTTCGGGTAGATTGAGCACGCCGTCATTTTCCGGATCGAGGTCGGAGGCGATATTGATTGGGGTAGGGCTCTTGATTAGTACGAACGAGTTTGAGCCATTCTCAAGTGCTCCACCACCGGAGTTAAAGGTTTCTGGTCCGATGACGATCGTGGTTTCGGGTGGTACGGTGTGACCAATTCCGTCCGCTTTGATGATCAGCAAGCCGTTGGATCCAATTTGGCTACCACTGAGATTGACGACGACATCTGCTAGCCCTTGGCTTGCAGAATCCCCTTCCACCGAGACAAAATAAATATCGGAGAGAACCTGACCAGGTATGCCTTTGATTTCTACAAATTCAAAGGGGGTGTCAGTGCCCGGTGTGTCGGCAACAATTTCATTGAGCAACAGGCCAGCGAAAACGCGTCTTGCTTCGAGGGACTCGACCTTCAAGCGACGATTTTGCAGGAGCTTCCTGCGGTGTTTTGGAGATGCCGAGCTTCTGGTTGGACTACCGAACGATGGAGTAAATAGCTTGCGAAACATAGATGACCTTCGTAGGTGGAATGATTGACTCGTCGGCAGGCTAAACCAACCGCCGATATGTGGGATGACTCGAAGAGGGACGTCCGTGGAACGCTGGCTAACGCGAGCGTACTGAGGATGTCTGCAGAGACCGTTGGTAAGGATTACAACAAATGGCGCGAACGGAATCGTGAAGATCCCGTTCGGATTTCGCATCGAATATCATGAAGAATCGCTGCCGAAGAATTGAACCTCAAGAGCAATCCGACTTCAATTCGATCGAGATAGTTTTGGTGCTCGAATCGATATCGATAAATTTTTTAGACTCGCGGCCGTAGCATTGCGGAACGGGAGAGGCTTTGGTGCGATTCGATGCATTTGTTGTTCGGTCGCTCTTTGCTTCTTCCCCGTCTTCTTCGCCGGGACTGCTTTCTTCGGCTTCGCTGAGCGATTTTGCCACAACGATGACTCGCTTTTTTCCAGGGATGATTCCAGGTTTTCGGCTGTCGAACATCAGCCGAAATTTGCCTTTTGTATCCGTGACCCCGTAAGAGTAAATCAGGTCTTCGGGAGTTTCGAGTCGTACTTCTACGCCTTCCAAAGGAGTTCCATCGAGAGTCAGGGTTCCGGTGATATCCACAAGCCCGAGTTTTGAGTAATCGGGTTGGCTTGTTGCCGAGCAACCGCACGTGGTAAACGAGGCAATCGCAGTTAGTACAGCGATGATGCTACTGAAATAGGCACCCGCTCGGGGCAATTTTGTAGGATGCATTGGTTCTCAAGAAATACGAGCCATGGAACGGGACAAATGGAGATTGGTTTACTCTTGGTAATCCAAGGCTTCTCCGCCATTTCGAGAACCGATCGCGCGTACGACATTGATGTCGGTGTTATCGCTAAGGAAGAAAACCGAACCGTCGCATTTGCTCAGATTCGTTCCCCCGGTGTGGAAACTCCCGAAAGCAACCTCCATGAGATAGCCATTGGTAGCTGGACGCGTAACGGCGACGTTTGGTGGAACAAGAAAGCTTCCTGCGGCTTCCGTGAATTCCGTACCTCCAGTTCCACCTTGGCAATTACAAGGATCGATTTGAGGACTACCGAAAGCCCACCAGTCCATCCCTTGACCGTCTTTTGAAAAATCTGGATCTGTGCGGGATTCGCCGAGGAGTACGGTTCCAGACAGTCCATCGTAGATATCGGCGAAACGGACTTTACTGCAACCGAATCCGGTTCCATCGAGGTTGGTTTCTTCAAAGGACTGAGTACCGGTCATGGTGCGTGTTGATGCATCATCAGAACTGACGCGACTTCCACCATTCATCCGATAACTGATCGGAACTCGGTTTAGGATGCCGTTGTAATTCCGTGGGGCAAGATTTGGGCAACTAGGGCACTGGAACGTGGAGACAACCGTTTGGCAAGCACGGTAGTTTGGGCTCGCGGGGTTATCCCAGTTGCCGATACCGGTTTCTTGGAAAAGGAGCGAACTGTAGAGGGATTGCTGTTCGATTTGTGGCAAAATTGCTGCGCTCCAGAGTGCGCCGTGATTGGTCCATCCAGAGGGGAGGCGTTTGAAGGCAGATTCGTAGTTCATCATGGCGAGCGCAAGCTGACGGGTGTTGCTCGAACAGCTCATGCGTCGGGCTGCTTCCCGAGCGGCTTGCACGGCGGGCAGCAGTAAACCAACCAGTATTCCGATAATTGCAATGACCACGAGTAATTCAACAAGTGTAAAAGCACTTAGACGCTTTCTCAGGTCGCTTGGCTTTCTCAAGTCACTCAGTCTTCTCAAGCTACATGGCGTCGTTGCCGTTTTCACATACCTAAACATCCAGATCTCATCCCTACTACGAGCAATTGAGCGTGAGCTCGGTACACCGCTGCTCCGAGCTACTGTTAAGAAAAGCCTATCGATTTCTCGTTGCTTCTGGTTAAGCCAAGATGAAGAGTCTGTGAAGGGTCTGTGTGGACTCGTTAGGCTACGCGATAGGGATTGAGGACTTCAATGGCTTCGTCGAACGCTTCGCCACGTCGGACGAGAAGCGAGATGGGTTCTTCGGTGATTGGGTGACGAAAGTCGAGCCGCATCGCGGTAAGCAACATGCGGTAGATGCCCGTTCGTTCGTAGAACATTTGGTTCCAGCGATGATCTCCATGGCGATGATCCCCAATGATCGGGTGTCCGAAATGGTTCAAGTGTCTTCGGATTTGATGCCATCTTCCTGTTTCAGGGCGAATCTCTAGAAGTGAGAATCGAGAAGTTTCAAAACCGGAGGCGGGCCAAGGGACTTCGAAGTGGCTTAGGCAATGGAAGTGTGTGATAGCATCCTGGGCTTCATGCAAACCGCTGTCGCGTTCGTCGAAGTACTTCGGGTGCAGTAACGGTCGGTCGACCCGCAAATTTGTGGGCATAAACCCGCGCACGAGGGCTTGGTAATGTTTGATCACACGGTGTGCCATGAATTGTTCACCGAGTCGAGAAGCGACTTGAGAAGTCGTCGCCATGAGGATGATTCCGGCAGTCGGGCGGTCTAAACGATGAATCGGGTAGAGAAATTTCCCTAATTGATCGCGGAGG
>JBIJCS010000328.1:0-5755 GCA_044344575.1 Pirellula sp.
CGTTAGAGGGGCGAGAAGATTTGGTCTTGGACGAAGAGTTCACGTATGAGGATTTGGAGTTTAACGTTGGCTTGACGGATGAAGACTTTGATCCAAAGAACCCAGCTTACGACTATCCTTAATCGCCAAGTGAAGCCAAGTGAAGCCAAGTGAAGCCAAGTGAAGCCAAGTGAATACGATGATGGTCAGAGGACGTCTTGTGGCTATGCCCTGCCTTTTTAAAGATCACTATTCAGTATGGTTTGCGATGAGTTGTATTTACGTCTCATGCTGTTTGAAGGATTTCTTGTTGAACGTTTTTCAATGGGCTGCATTGGGCAGTCAATTGGAGTTGTATTGATGCCCGATTCGTTGCAGTTCATGGATTGTCCGCATTGTGCCAAGCGGGTTCGAACGAATGCTCAGCGATGCCACCATTGTGGGAAGTCGCCACAGAATATTGATCATTCCTCTAGAACGGAGGGCCCCGAGTCGGTCAGGGAAGTTCGTTCGGCGTTTGGGAGGCGGAAAACGAGGCGGGGGCCATCGAGGGATCATTCGATAGATTCCCAAGAGCATCATGCTTCTGACATGGGTGGTTATGACACTCGGGCGGACGATTTTGATTACGAAGCGTTTCTCGAAGCGGAGTTTGGGAGGGGGAACCGGGCAGTTGAGCGGCCTTGGTGGTGGTATGTTGCTTGGTTAGTTCTCGCGGTGTTGGTTGTCAGTCTCGTGATGGATGCGTTGCAATTACTGCCGCGTTGACCCAATTGATTGTGCTGAACGCAATTGATTGTGCTGAGCACTGTTGGTTGTGCTGAGGGCTGTTGGTTGTGCTGATCTCTTCGTTTATTCGCCAGGCCTCCCGTTTCTTCCCTCCCATTTGGGGGGCTTGTTCGTCGAAAGGATCGATTTGGAGGGAGGGATTCCGCCCTTAATTTTTTTAGACTAATTGTTATGGGGATGTTTCGTCAGCAAGTTGATATTGCTAGACTAAGCGAGTCTCACAAACGGGGTCGGTGGTGACAACGGGCGTTCTCTGCCGATCTTGTGGGATACACCCTGCGTGCCGAAGATCGGGCGTTCCTAGGCACTGCAGGGTGCTTTTTTGCGCGGGGCGTCGGTTGGGGATATGCCTAATCGTTTCATCTTTTTATAGAGAGTCGTGCGATTGATCCCGAGTCGATCGGCGGTAGTGTTTCGGTTCCAATCGTATTGCGTGAGTGCATCGATAAGGATTTGTCTCTCGGGGATAGCGAGTGCATCGTCGAGATCTCGGAATGATTCGGACCATCGTTGTGGTGCAGTGGGCGACGCTAGACGGACTGTGGTTTGCGTAGTTGAGGATTGCGTTGCAATGTTGGTGCGTGAGTTGTGAAGTACACGTTGGATGGTTGGAGCATCTAAGAAGTTACGTCGAGCGAGAGCCACAGCGCGGTGGATCGTGTTTTCGAGTTCTCGGATATTGCCGGGCCAAGGATGTTCCATCAGGACTTGGATCGCTTGCGTGCAGATGCCATCGATGTCCTTTCCGAACATCTTATTTGCTTGATGGAGGAAGTGCGTGGCGAGATTTGGCAGATCACCAATGCGGTTTCGTAGGGGTGGGAGTTCGATGGGAACGACATGAATTCGATAATATAAATCTTCACGGAAGCGGCCTTGAGCAACGGCGACATCGAGTTGTTCATTGGTCGCGAAGAGGAAGCGGGTGTCAACGTGGAAGGTTTGATTACTTCCGACTGGTTCCAGGGTGCGGTCTTGCAACACACGCAGCAATTTGACTTGCATTGCCTTAGAAGCGGTCCCAATTTCGTCTAGGAACAATGAACCTCCTTGTGCTGCGAGGATTTTGCCGGGGCGGTCCCAATGTGCGCCGGTAAATGCGCCTGCAACGTGACCGAATAATTCGCTTTCAAGTAAGTGTTCTTGCATGGCGCCGCAAGCGAGTTCGACGAAGGGGCCTTGCTGGCGATGGGAGCGGGAGTGAATGCATCTAGCTAGTTTGCTTTTACCCGTGCCATTCTCACCTAGAATTAACACGCTGGCATTGGTCTCGGTGACGGCTTCGAGGGTTTCGAAGAGATCGTGCATTTGGGGGCTGGAACCTAGCCAGCCGAGTGACTCAAGCCAATCTTGAGCGGAAGAGAATTCGGTGTTCGCATCGCTCAACTTAGATCTTGGATTGTGAGTCAATGCTGGTGAGGTATTGAGTTTGGCATTGAGAGCGGATTCGCGAAGCGACACGCGATGTTCTCGAAGCGTTCGTTCGAGAACTTCGAGAAGGTGTGCATCTTGCCAGGGTTTGCGAAGAAAGCCTTGGGCTCCGGCCTCGAAGGCTTGGATTTCTTCTTGTGGCGTCGCAAATCCGGACATTGCGATGCAGCAGCAGTTTGGTTGAAGTGTCTTTGCCGCTCGAAGAACTTCCAGTCCACAACCTTGGTCCATTCTCAAGTCACATAAGACCGCATCGAATTGATCTTGGACGAGGCATTCGGTTGCTTGATTCGAGCCATTGGCCGGTTGTACGCTCAGTCCAAGATCTTCGAGCCAAAGCTTGGTTGATTCGAGCAAGAGGGAATCGTCGTCAACGAGAAGTAGGTGAAGCGGTTTGTCAGATGGGTGGTTAGGAAGCTTTGAGGCGTGGCGATGGCGAAGAGTTTGCGATTTCTTGGACATGCTTTGCTCAGTGAATTGGGGGGATTGGATGATTCTTTGGATTTACAGTGGAAGATTCGGAACTCTGAAGCGAACCTTAGGTTGAAAAAACGCAACAGGTTTTGGTTTTCGGTGATGCTTTTCGACAACGTCTCGAATTCTTCGCGGATTTTGGCCGTAAAGTCCGCCTAATCCCTTCAATCGATTCCAGACCGAATGCATCCTTGAATTCCTTGAGTTATCGTTACAGTCTCAGGATCGAATCCACCAGCTACTGAAGCGAGCTTACGTCGTGATGAATAGCGTGACACCGAAAGCAAAGCCGTCCAAGACTTGGTTACCGAATTTCTGGCCATCGGCGTCTGGGGCATCTGCTCCGGCTTCGGCTTGGCTATCCGGAGCATTGGGTTGTTTGGTTGCTGTTTTGTTGCCGTTGTTTTTGATTCTGGTTTCGCTGACGGTCGATTTGCTCATACGCGAGCATGATCGGGTGGAGCGGGAGGGGGAAGGTGAGAGCGTAGCGGTTCGGTTGCTCAGTCCATTTCGATCGGTGGCAGAGCGGCTTGGGGACACGTTTGGAGTGCAGGATTCCCAGCAGCCGATTGTTTTGATTGTTTTGGTAGGAGTTGTTGCGTTAGTCGCAATTGTCTTGAGAACCTTTGCGCATCGGATGTCGGTGTTGGCTGCGGTGGAGACGGAGCAGCAATTGCACGAGCGGTTATTTCATCATTCCAATGCGTTAGCCATGGAGCGTGGGTTATCTGCTCAGGGGGCCATGCTCAAGGCTTATCGCGAGTCGCACTTGCCGACGATTCGCAATGCGATTGCACAATGGCTTGATGCATTTCCGAAGCATGCGCTGCACTTGGTATTGTTCGTGTTATTGGCGGCGACGATTCACCCTTGGTTAGCTGTCGCGGCACTGATTGCTGGAATGATTGTCAGAACATTGTACTTATTGCAGCGACAGTCCTTCCAGAGCAATCATTGGCTGCACAAGCAACGCTGGGTGCAGAGCAGTCAGCAGCTTGCGAGCTTAGCGCAAGACGCACCATTGCTCTCAACGATCCACAACACTTCGGATACCTTGGAAAGTTATCGTGCGAATCTATTGAATTATCGCGTTGCGGGGCAATCCCTACTGGGCGGAGAGAAATCACGATGGCCCGTGGTTGGTTTGACCACGGTAGTTCTCGGAACGTTTTTGATTTCTTTACTTGCATTAGGAATGCTTGATCCGCGCAAGCACTTGTCGCTTGGGTTGGCAGTCCTTTGGGGGAGTTCGGTTGCCTGTGCGATTTTTTCGGCTTATCGATTGCGATTGGCTTGGTTGTCTGTAAGACGAACGGTTCCGATGCTTGATGAAGTGCACGACTACTTAGCGATACGCCCGAGCGCAATGGTTGGTAGCAACAAACGACTTGCGAGTGTTTTAGCGCAAGGGATTCAAGTTGAGCATGTAACGTTGCAGGCGAATGATCAGCAGAAGTTGCTAGAGGATATTTCGTTGCATTTCAAGCCAGGACAGCTTACCGCAGTGCTTTCGCCTGATCCGTTTTTAGCAAAAGCCTTGGTCGAAATGGTATTGGGGTTTGGTCAGCCTACGAGTGGTCGATTGTTGTTTGATGCGATTGATTCGAAGGATCTATCGACCGATGTGCTTCGAGAAGCCTCATTATGGGTCGCAGCAAATGGTCCATTAGTCACTGGGACGATCGAGGATAATTTGTGGCTAGGTTCGTCGCGTGATGCGACGGTGGATTTGCGAGAAGTGACGGACAAAGCGAGGGTGAGTGAAGCGATATTTAATTTGCCGGACGGATTGCAGACGTTGGTGTCGACCAAAGAAGAGCGGCTTTCGTCGGACTTGCTCTTTCGCTTGGGCATTGCGCGAGGGTTTCTAAAGAAGCCGAGTTTAGTGGTTGCAGAGGAGCCGCTTCCGAGTCAATCGGCGGCGGAGGTGGATACGACACGTGCTCTGTTGGAACTAAGGAATCAAAAAAGGATCGTTTTGGTATTACCCAATCGAATCTCGACGTTGCGTGCAGCAGACCAGGTTGTTGTGCTGTATCATCGTGGGGTTGCCGATGTAGGAACTCACGCGGAATTGTTAGAGCGAAGCGAGCTGTATCGGCATTGGAACTATATGCACTTTGCGCCTCGGCCACAGTGATTCCTTTCCCAAGTATGCCAATCAGTTTGCACCATGAGATTTCTCCGTTCCGTATCGAAGACCGGTCGTAGCTCTACGTTTTCTGTGAGGGCTTGTTGTATTCTGGCGTTTTGTGCGCATGCCTTTGGAATGTGCGCTGGATCGCTTCTAGCTCAATTTCCGAAGGAGGCGTTTGATTCGATCGAGGAGAGTCAAGCGGTACCGTTGGAAGGGACGCAGCGTTTGACAACGACATCGGATATCGCTTCGGACTTGGTAGAAGGCGTTGATCGATTTTTGCTCAAGCAGATCGCCGCATCGGTTTCGCAACGCCAGGAGCTTTGGCCGAGTCCATCGAAGGAAGGCCTTGCGAAGGGAGAGTTGGTAGCTGCATACCTCGAGTCGATCGAGAGTTTACGGAGAGATTATGGGAGGCGGATTGGGTTGGTCGACGTCCGCAAGGAACCGGGAGAGTGGGTGTTAGAGTCCGCAGTTACTCCGGCGATGTTTGAGAGGGATTTCGATTCGGCGACGTTCTTTAATATGGCAAGTTCCATCGACGAAGGCGTAAGGATTGAGAAGGTTCGTTGGTCGGTGTTGGAGGGGTGGGATGGTTGTGGATTGTTGCTGATACCGAAGGAGATTCGTTTTGGAGCGGTATTGATACCGGATGCAGGGCAAACGCCGGAGCAGTTGTGTGGAGTGGGGGCGAATGCAAGTAGTGATGGGGTGATGTTAGCGAAGGCTGGAGGCTTGGTGGTGATTCCTCAGGTGGCTAGTCGGCATCGGGAGGCCCGGATGGGACGTGCGGTTATGACGGACCAGGAATTTTTATACCGGTCTGCGTTCATTCTTGGGCGTCATTTGCTTGGTTATCACGTTCAGCAGAATCAAAGTGCGATCGACTTGCTCAGCAAGGTCGTCGGAGATCGTCCGATTGTTGTTGCTGGTTGGGGAGAGGGG
>JBIJCS010000329.1:0-5748 GCA_044344575.1 Pirellula sp.
CTTCAATCGCACCGATCGCCACGTCAATGTTGGAGTCTGCAGCGAGTTTTCCAAGCAACGATTTCGCTGCATCGTCGCCCAACGTAGCGATACCGCGCAGAGCAGCGAGACGGATAGCAGACGAACTACCTGCGTCTTGGCTCAGTGCTTCAAGGCGTTGCCTAGCATCTGCGATTCGCCATGGGCCTAGAGCTTTGAGGGCGACGAGAGAGAGTTCGTTGGGAGCGATTGCTTCATTCTTTTTATCCTTGGCAACAGCTAGTTCAGCCAGTTTGGCTAAAACACTACCCGTGGAGGATTGTACCGGGAGCGCTTCTTTGCGACGCAACGAAGCATCGAGTACCGATTGGAGAACTTGTCCTCGTACTGCTTCGCTTGGCATGCGTAATGGACTCGATTCGGCAACCAATCGGTCCACCAGCGCTGCTTGTTGTTGGCCGTTACCCAATTCTGCAACGAGCGTTGCTAGAGCGGGTTGGGACGCTGTCGTTGCCTCATTAGAGTCCGGGCGGGAATTTGCCGAGAGCATGTTGAGAACTGCATCAATGGTACTAGGATCCTCCACGGCTTTGAGGGCAAAAGCAATCGCCGTTGGGTCTTGGCCGAACGTGAAGGAACCTTTGCGGAATTCTGGGAGCCACGACGGTGCGAGATCGCGCATCGTTTGCCAGAGTGCGAAGTCGAGGAAGCGATCCATCGGTTTCTTGAGAATCTCGCAAGCGGCTAACGCTGCATCTGGGGAAGGGAGCTCGGCAAGCAAGCGAACGGCTTCTAAACGAACTCGGGGATGGTCGTCTTGAGCAAGTCGTTTTCCAAGAGCGGTCCATTGGGCGATTTGAGAGTTATCTAAAGTGCCTAGTTGCGAGGAGCGAACCCAGCGGATTTGGTTCGCGACTTGGTGTGTATAAGCCGCGCGGATTCGACCGTCTTCAGATCCGAGTAGAGCTTTTTGGAGCGACAAGTCGATCACTCCGAGACCCTCGTAGACCCAAGCTAACTCGAGGGCTTCGAGCTCGCGTTTTTTGTCGGATGCTACCGCATCGCGATGGCTTTCTACCTTCTTGCGTGCATCCGTGTTGGACTTGATTTGCTGTCGAAGGGCTTGTCCGGCAAACAGCCGAACCAAATCAGCATCGTTCGCGAGTCTTGTTAGGTTTTTTTCGACTGAATCCTTGGCCGTGATCGGAAGGTTTTCAGTGGTCTTCTGGTCTTTATGCGTCAATCTCCAGATCCGACCGTGCGTCCGGTCGCGACGCGGGTCGCGGAAGTCGACTTCGCCATGCTGAATGATCGGGTTGTACCAATCGGCGATATAAAGAGCTCCATCGAGCCCCTGTTTCGCATCGATAGGGCGAAATGCAACGTGAGGGGTCTTAATCAACTCAGCTTGTTGAACGGACTCATATCCAGAACGGTCATCGGTGACTTTAAAACGACAGACTCGGTGAGCACGAAAGTCGTTGGTAACCATCGTTCCACGGATCGATTCCGGCCAGTGATCACCAGATAGGATCTCCAATCCGCAGTGCTTTGGGCTTCCTGGGTTCAAGCCGGTCATGAGCCTTTTTGCCCCGACGGCAGTAACGAACACGCTGCCCGGGAACGCGTAGTTAATCCCTTCTCCGTAAGCACCGTCCGTAGCGAACATTTGACCATAGCGATCGAAATGGACACCCCAGGGATTTACAAATCCGCGAACAACGATTTCCAACCGTTTCGTCTCTGGGTGGAAACGCCAAATTCCCCCACCGTTGAGGCGTTGCACACCCCAAGGGGTTTCGATGTGGGAGTGAATGTAAATCGACTGATTCATGTAAATCCAGCCATCGTGTCCCCAACGCAAAGAGTGCAGAAGATGGTGTGTGTCCTCTGTACCAAAACCGGTGAGGACAACTTTGCGTTCGTCAGCAACGAGATCGCCATCGGTATCCTTGAGATAGATCAGTTGATCACTGTTAACCACATAAGCACTAGCGTTAGGGCCATCATTTGCGGGAAGGACTCCGGTTGGGATGAGCAGCCCATCGGCAAAGATAATGGTTTTGTCGGCTTTGCCATCTTTGTTCTCGTCGACAAGGATCAGGATCTTGTCGTTCGAGGGCTCACCGGGCTTGATTTGCGGATAGGTCTCGCTTGATGCTACCCAAAGGCGACCGTGGTTGTCCCAATTCATATGAATGGGCTTGGCCATCGGAGGATCGCCTGCGAAAAGTTCGGCTTTCCATCCCTCATCGATCACGAAGGTTGCGAGTTCTTCCGCCGCATCAGGAACTGGAATGTCCTTGAGTTCTCGTTGAGCGAAGACGGTACAAGGCGCAAAGAGCAACCAGCAGAGCGCGAGTTTGGAAGCGAGGGGAGCGGAGGGAAGTCGATGCAAATGCATGGTGGGTTTGGATCGTGGATTCGTAGTGAAACGAGGAAGGAACTGGTAAGTGTAGGAAGCTACAAAACCGGATAGCATTGTACCTAACGCGACCGACCATAAAGGGTATAATCGAGGTTCGCTTGAACATTTTTTGTCCCGCTTGATGGGAGCTTCCAACGATGAGCGAAGAGATTTACTGTGGCTTTGATCTTGGGGGAACCAAGATGTTGTGCGTTCTGATGAATTCAGAGCAGAAGATCATCGCCCGCGAACGGAAGAAGACCAAGGGACTCGAAGGTGGACAGGCAGGTGTTGCACGCATCGTAGATTTGATTCGTGAAACGATTGCCAATGCACAGGTGCCCTTGGAACGCGTCAAAAGTATTGGAGTGGGATGTCCAGGGCCAGTGGATATGGACAAGGGGATTGTGCATATCGCGGTAAATCTTAAATGGAAGAACGTGCCATTGGGCAGCATCATCGAAGATGCATTTCAGAAGCCTGTGTCGTTGCTCAATGACGTGGATGCTGGGGTTTATGGTGAGTACCGATGTGGGGCAGCGAAAGGGGCTTACAGTGTTGCCGGGTTGTTCCCGGGTACCGGGATCGGCGGTGGTTTTGTGATCAACGGTGAGATTCTGCGAGGGAAGTCTCATACCGCGATGGAGATCGGTCACACAAAAATCACTTCGAGTAATCAAACCAGTGGAGGCCGAATGACCGGCACATTGGAAAGCGAAGCTAGTCGTTTAGCGATTGCTTCTCAATGCGCTAAACTTGCGTTTCGTAACGATGCGCCGACACTCGCAAAGTTGGCAGGTACGGATCTTGCAGAAATACGCAGTAAGACGTTGCTCGCGTCGATCAAGGGAGGAGATGAGCAAGTCGAGAAAGTGGTGCGGCGGGGTGCGAAAATGCTTGGCTATGCGGCTGTGAATCTGATCCATTTGTTGGCCCCTGAAGTGATCATTCTAGGTGGAGGTATGGTGGAAGCCCTCAGCCAGCTCTATTTAGAAGAAGTAAAGAAGACGATCGCAGAGAATGTCTTGGAATGCTACTCAGAGACGACGAAACTCAAGCTCGCCGCTTTAGGTGATGATGCGGGAGCGATGGGAGCAGCGGTCTGGGGGCAGGTGCGGGCAAAGGTCTAGTGTTTGAAGCCGCGCTTGGACCTGTTATTGTATCCGAGGCTTAATCGCCTCGCGGATCTCAGAAAAAACATCCTCTTCAGATTGCATTCCATCAATGGATCGCAATTTCCCTTGCTTCGCGTAATACTGCACCAGCGGTTTCGTCTGCTCGTAAAAAACACGCAGTCGCTCTCGAATTGTCACGTCGTTGTCGTCTGCCCGACCATCCGTTTTTGCCCGTTTGAGCAATCGCTCAATCAAAGCTTCGTCGTTGACTCGCAGCTCTAAGACAACGTCCAACGGTCGACCATGCTCCGTTAGAAAATCGTCGAGCATTTGGGCCTGAATCATCGTTCTCGGAAAACCATCGAACAGAGCACCTTGTTGGCACTCCGAACTCTTCAATTGCTGCGATACAATCCGCATGACTAAATGGTCAGGAGCTAACTTCCCTGCATTGATGTAGGAAGCTACGTATCGTGACAACGCAGTGTCTTGCTCCATCACAGACCGCAACATCTCTCCAGTGGAGAGATGAGGTATCTTCAATAGCTCAACGAGCCGCCTGCACTGAGTCCCCTTACCTGCTCCCGGAGGGCCGATGAACACGATCAGCATGACCCACGGCCCTTTCTGTGATCCTAGGACTCCAATAGACCTTTGTAGTTCCTCATCAGCAAGTGACTATCGATTTTCTGAATCAAATCGAAGGCAACACTCACCGCGATCAACAAACCAGTCCCGCCATAAAAGGATGCTACTGTGAACGAAACGCCAAACTGGCTTGTGATGATCGTCGGCACGATCGCAATCAATGCCAAGAATGCAGCACCGACATAGGTGATCCGCACCATCACCTTCTCAAGATAGTCTGCCGTCCGCTTGCCCGGCCTGTATCCCGGAATAAATGCTCCGGAATCTTGTAGGTTCTGTGCCATCTCTTTCGGATTGAACATGATCGATGTCCAAAAGAAACAGAAAAAGAAAATCAACAACACATATAACACGTTGTAGGTAAACGACGAACCGGAGTTAAACATCGAGGAGAGCTGTTGGAACCAACCCGACAAGATACTCCAGAAACCTTCGCCTCCTGCAAAGGAAGTAGCGAGCAGTCCAAAAATCATCCCTGGGATCATTAGGAAACTGCTTGCGAAAATGATCGGCATCACACCCGCTTGATTGATCTTCAGCGGCAGGAACTGCTTGGTGCCACCAAACATTCTTCGTCCTCGCACGTGCTTCGCGCTCTGCATCTGAATACGTCGCTGCGCCATGGTGATAAAGACCACCCCGAACACAACTGCGATAAAGAGTGCGGCCAAGACTGCGAGAACGTCCGGACCAATCGTGGTCCCGTTGTTACCGGTTAACGTGCTCGAAACGTTCTGACGCAAATCCCACAATGCTCGTGGCATCTGAGCCAAAATCCCTGCCATAATCAATAATGAGATTCCATTGCCAATGCCGTACTCGTCGATCTGTTCACCAAGCCACATCAAGAAGAGCGACCCAGCTGTCATGATTGCAACGGAGGTTAATTGCCATCCAAGGGATAGGTTGCTGGAGTTCGAACCGAAAAACTGCGATGACACCGTCGAGTCCGGTCCGCCAGCACCTATCGTGAATTTCAGGTATACCCAACTTTGCAAAATGCAAATCAAAACGGTGAGGTACCGTGTGTATTCGTTGATCTTCTTACGCCCTGCAGCTCCTTCTTTACGGAGCTCTTCGATGGGCCTCCAAACGGTCCCCAACAACTGAAAAATAATCGATGCAGAGATGTAAGGTGCTAACCCCAATCCAAAGATAGTCAAGCTGCGTAGATCGGTCGCCGAGAACACAGCAACCTTGTCCATGAAGTTTTTCAATTCGCCGGTAACAGCCAAGTCTGACTTGAGAACCGGCAACGGAACGTGGTAGCCGATTCGGTATACCGCCAAAAGAAACAGAGTCAGAAGAATCTTCTGACGCAATTCCGGGATTGAAAACACGATTTTAAGTTTATCAAGCATGTTTTCGATTTTCCTCAATCGAATGGGTGTCCATTGCCCAAAAAAATAGCTGACGGCACCTTCGCGCCGCCAGCCAGTATTGTTCCTACAATTCGGCGATTTGGCTAGACCAAAGAGTTATTCTCCTTTGGCCAAGTCCGCAACGCGTTCCTTCGGTGTACGCTTCGCAGCAACGATCTTCACCGATCCGCCCGCAGCTTCGATCTTTTGCTTCGCCGAATCGCTGATGCGTGTCACG
>JBIJCS010000330.1:0-5730 GCA_044344575.1 Pirellula sp.
AGCATCTAAATTCGGAGTCTTCGCAGTTTCTAACTCCGTCAGTCCACCCGGTGCCATCGGCAAACCACCCAACCCATCGGCCACCAACATCACGATCTTGCTGCCGTTGTCCAAATTCAAATCACGCGTCAATGTGTGAATATCCATCGCTAAAATCGCTGCTCCTGTAAGGATCGTTTCAAGATCGCCTGCCTCAAGCCCCAGTCGCTAGGAACCCGAGATTCAATAGAAAAATGTCTGCGACGTAGATCGCTTGTTTAACAAATCCTCAGTGATCGGCAAGGTCGAACGATCCGGACTCTAGGCGATTTCACCGTTTCCAGTTAGTCTAAGAGCACGATTTTCAATCGATTTTCACTCTCTTATACTTCCAACGATCCATCCCATGCAAATACTCCGAAAATCCCTCTGGTTCGGCCTCGCCCTTACACCAGCTACCCTCGCAAATTTCCCTGCGGAAACCCAAGCCAACGAACCGGCAACCCAAGAACCAGCAAAGAACCCAACGACGCCAGGAATCAGTACTTCCCAACCGGAAACCGGACCTTTCGTAAAACTCTCCGACGGAACCTTCATGGTTCCCTACACCCAAACCATCGATCAAACCGATATCCGCTTTGACATGATCCCTATCCCCGGCGGAGATGTACTCGTAGGCTCCCCCGACAACGAACCCGGCCGCTCCCCAGACGAAGGACCTCAATTCACCGTCTCGATCGAACCGATGTGGGTCGCTAAAACCGAATTGACTTGGGCCGAATACAAGACATTCCTGAAAACCTACGACATTTTCAAACGGCTCTCTCGCCAAGGAATCCGAAAAGCTTCCGGACTCGATCAACCCGATGCAATCACCGTCCCGACCCCGCTGTACGAACCAAGCCACACCTATGAACATGGTGACGATCCGAAACAACCCGCCGTCACAATGACCCAGTACGCTGCAAAACAATACTGCAAATGGCTAAGCGGGATCGCTGCCGTCGAATACCGACTCCCCACCGAAGCCGAATGGGAATACGCCGCCCGTGGAGGAACAAACACCCCCTACTCTTTCGGTAGCGACCCAGCCGAACTCGATCAATACGCAGCCTTCGCCGACAATAGCCCCGACGGTGCCCCCAAAGTCGGTAGCAAAAAGCCGAACCCATTCGGACTCTACGATATGCACGGAAGCGTCTGGGAGTGGACCGTCAACCACTACGACGCAGAAGCCTACGGAACCAAAGCCAGTAAAAAACTCACCGTAAACGAAGCCTTCGATCCTCCCACCCAAAAAGATAGCCGAACCGTTCGAGGAGGCGGATGGCAAGATCCACCAGAACGACTGCGTTCCGCCGCACGACTCGGATCGGCAGACGAAGACTGGAAAGATTTCGATCCCAACGTCCCAATGAGCCCCTGGTGGTACACCACCGATCCGGCTCGTATGGTCGGAATGCGACTCGTTCGATCAAACAAACCGCTGTCCGATGACGAAAAGAAACGCTACTGGGAAATCGATAACGACGATATCCGCCAAGACGTAGACTTTCGACTCCAAGAAGGACGCGGAGCCATCGGAATTCCAGTCCCCGAACTCATCGACGAGTTTAAACGCAAAAAGTAAACCTTGGCGTAACTCTTACGGGGCTCAAACTCCACACGCTTGGGCCCCGCTAAGGTAAAATGAACCTCTAGGTCTGGCTCCCTCTTCTATCCTCATTCGTGGAATACTCCCTTCTGCTAGAGAGATCTTATGAACGCACCGAACGCCACTGGCACAACCTCTAGCAATAACTCCTTCCAATGGGATTGGAATCTGCCACGCCTGTTCATCCGTAGCTGCCGCGCGAAAGGGAAGAAACTCAAACTCGCTGATACCACAGGTATGAAACTCAGCGGCAACGACGTACTCCTGAAAACCTTTGTCCTCAAACGAGTCCTCGATCGCGAAGTCCTTCAAAACGCCGGCAACGGTCCAGACAAAAAACATATCGGTGTCTTTCTACCACCCACTTGCTCAGCCGTCATGGTCAATATGGCCCTGACCCTTTCACGACGAGTCGCTGTAAATCTCAATTACTCCGTCTCCGAACAAATCGTCAATCGATGCATCGAACAAGCCGACATCCAATACGTCATCACCAGCCGTAGAGCCGAAGAAAAATTCGGCCTGAAACTCAATGCCAAGATGGTCTACCTCGAAGACCTAGTCAAGAAAGTAACTCTGCTCGATAAGATCAACGGCGTCGTCCAATCCAAATTGCTTCCCGAAAGTTGGCTAGCCTCCAAGTTTCAACTCGGAAAAAATAAACCAAACGACCTGCTGACCATCATCTTCACCTCCGGTTCAACAGGCATCCCAAAAGGAGTTCCCCTAACATTCGATAACATCGCCTCCAACGTCCAAGGCTTCGATCGAATCATCGGCGTAAACGACGACGACTGCTTCCTAGGTATCCTCCCATTCTTCCACTCCTTCGGTTACACCGTTACCCTCTGGGGTGCGACGACTCTCCCCTCAGCCGCTGCGTTCCACTACAGCCCACTCGATGTAAAACAAATCGGGAAACTCATCCAAGAAACCAGTTGCACCGTCGTTCTCGGAACACCTACCTTCTTGAGAGGATTCCTCAAACGAATCGAACCCGAACAGTTCAAATCGGTAAACGTCGTGGTCGTCGGCGCTGAAAAAATGCCAATCCCACTCGCTGATGCCTTCGAACAACGGTTCGGTGTTCGTCCCATCGAAGGATACGGTGCGACCGAACTGAGCCCCGTCGTCGCCGTCAACGTACCACCCAATCGCGCGAAAACTCCAGAAGCAAAATCCGGAACCAGAGAAGGCTCCGTTGGACGACCGATCCCCGGTGTTCTAGCAAGAACCGTATCGATCGATAATCCAAATGTGATCCTCACCCACAACGAAACCGGGATGCTCGAATTCACCGGGCCGAACGTCATGCCAGGTTACCTCAATCAACCTGAACTAACCGCCAAAGTCATGCACGATCAATGGTACATCTCCGGGGATGTCGGACATATCGACTCCGATGGATTCATCTACATCACCGGCCGCGAAAGCCGCTTCTCGAAAATCGGCGGTGAAATGGTTCCCCACATCCAAGTCGAAGAAGAAATCGCAAAACTACTCGGTGCCAACGAAGAAACCCTATCGATCGCCGTCTGCGGGGTACCCGACGAAAAGAAAGGGGAACGACTCGTCGTCCTCTATACCGAACTTAACGATAGCCCCGACGCTGTTGTCAAAAAACTTATCGCCTCCGGCCTACCTGCTATCTACGTCCCCGGCTCAGAAAGCTTCTTCAAAGTTGACGAAATCCCAATCCTCGGCACCGGAAAATTGGATCTGCGAGGCCTGCAAAAATTGGCACTCGAGAAAGCAAACTAATCTCCAATGAATGACATGGATGATGCAGGCCTGCTCAAGGATCGCTCCTTCTGGGGTGTTGTCGTAACGCAATTCCTCGGAGCCTTCAACGATAATCTTTACAAACAACTCATGCTGCTGATGGCTATCCCAGGTGTCGGAGCACTCATCCAAGGTGACCGACAAGGCTGGGCGACCACCGTATTCTCGTTGCCCTTTGTACTGCTCAGTAGCTCCGCCGGTTTTCTCGCCGATCGGTACAGCAAAAGCCAAATCATTACCCTCTGCAAAATCGCCGAAATCATCATCACCCTCCTCGCTGTAACCGCCTTCTGGTTCTACGGAAATATCGGTGATTATGGAACTTGGACCGTCCTGATTCTCATGGGTACCCACAGCGCATTCTTCGGCCCAAGTAAATACGGTATCCTCCCCGAACTCTTTCGCGATAAACACCTGCCGCGAGCCAACGGCCTGATCCTGATGACCACATTCCTCGCTATCATCTTCGGGGTCGTCTTCGCCGGAATCATCAAAGATTGGTTGGTGATCAACAACGCAGATGGCTCCCAAAACTTCAGCCGCCTCTGGATCGGCTCCCTCGCATGCACAATCATCGCTGCATGCGGAACCCTCACCTCTACGCTTATCCGCAGAACTCCACCGGCACAGCCCCAAGCCGTCTTCCAAAACGCAGACCTCTTCATTTCAAAACCAATCCAAGACCTATTCAAACGAGATAAGCCACTGCTGATGGCGATCGTCGTTTCAAGCCTGTTTTGGCTCGTCGGCGGCTTGGTCATGCCCGTCGTAAACCGACTCGGTCGGTCTCAACTAGAACTCGCTTCCGACACGAAAACAAGCATTCTTACCGGAGGACTCGCGATCGGTATCATGGTCGGAGCCGTCGGGGCAAACTTGTTCCTCAAACGATTGCGCCCAGATCGCCAAGTCAACCTCGGTGTTGTAATCATGCTCCTCGCTATGGGCTTGCTCTCCCTATGGAAACCAGGCGGAGACCTAATGCTCAACTATAACGGAGCACTCATCGCACTCATCGCCATGGGTGTGGGGGCCGCTGTATTTGTAATACCCATCCAAGTCTTCCTGCAACAACGTCCTCCCGCCGAACTGAAAGGACGCCTTATCGCAACCATGAATATTGCAAACTTCATCGGTATCCTATTGGCTGGACCAATCTATCAACTTTTTATTGCGATCGCAGATTCCATGCACTGGCCAGTCTCATCGGTGTTTGCCATGATGGCAGCTCTGCTGCTACCCATCCTGCTGTTCTATCGCTTTCCAGCCCAAGAGAAAACGTCAACTTAACTTAGACCAACGAGTCCATGCGACAATTCAAAGACCAAGATGAGTACTTCGAACAGTGGGAATGGTTCTTAAAACTCGAAGCAGAAGCAGAACGCTCGCGACTCGCATCCCGTCGAACTAGCCGATCAGAACGAGGACTCTCTACACGCGTAATCGAATCGCGCGGTGATACCCTGATGAACTTGATCGTCGCTGATCACCGCACAGGCTTGGGCGGCAGAGTCATCCTCACTTTCACCAAACGACAGCAACAACAACTCCTACCCTGGAATCGATTCCGCGTCGGAGCGCCTGTCGTCGCTTCCAACGAAGAAAACTTCCACGAAGTCGGCAACGGCGTGGTGACCGCAAGATCCGGAACCTCCATCGATGTCGTTTTCGATCAATGGCCAGAAGCCAAGTTCTTTCGCTTGGAACTCTCCTCCGACGAAGTTACCCGAAGAAGACTACTGGCCGCAATGCGACAAGCCTCCGAAGGTCGCGGGCGACTCTCCCTGTGGAGAGAGTTACTGATCGCTGACCGTGAACCCGAATTTTATCCCCTGCGCGATGTTCGCCAAATCGAATCGCGCCTCGAACAAACACGCTTAAACAATTCCCAGAAACAAGCGATCCTGCACGCGCTCAGCGCAAACGACTACGCCATCATTCATGGACCTCCCGGAACAGGAAAAACAACCACCGTCGCGGAACTCATCCGACAAGCTTGTGAACGTGGTGACAAAGTTCTTGCCTGCGCACCGAGCAATACCGGAGTTGATAATCTGCTCGAGAAACTCATCGCACTCGGTGTCGACGCAGTACGCATCGGTCACCCCGCTCGCGTCCTAGAAAACCTGCAACAACATACCCTCGATGCCCTCGTCGATAACGATCCCGGCATGAAAGTTGTTCGAGAAATGCAACGCGAAGCAGAACGACTCCATGAACGTGCCGGAAAATGGACTCGCGGTCGACCTGTACCAGGCGCAAGAGAAGACCTGCGAGCAGAAGCAAAAAGATTGAGAGCAGATGCTAGACTCTTC
>JBIJCS010000331.1:0-5727 GCA_044344575.1 Pirellula sp.
GAAACGTTCCAAACGCTACCCGCGCCCACGGTGACTGGTTAAACGATCGGTTAATTGCGCAACGGATTGATTCTCAACCTACACTATGCTCTCGACTGCAATCTGCGTCGGGTTATCCACTTCTTGAATTGGTCGATCTGCGTGTCGTCAGAACCACCATTGCGACAGAAGTCATAACCGGGATCCAACGTTTCGGCGGGCCAAAATTGGAGAAGGTTTCTGGCCGTTAGGATTTGCATACGCTGTGTTAATCAAACCCATCTTTGGAAACGGAGATCTTGAGAGTTCTCAGCAGAGATCTGGGGTAGCGGAGGGGACGGCTCGCGTTTCGGTCGCGGCCTGCGATCTCTCTTTCCTAACCGAGATATTTGGGGCGGGCGTCGCGGACGCGGAAAAGGCCCAAAACGTTGGGCAGAAACGAAAAACGCCGGGCGTCGATCTCTCGTCGTCCGGCGTTAACTTTTTGGCGTTTCTTCCGTAGAAAAAACTAAGTCTCCCCGAGCGCAACCCTCTTCGTAACAATACTCTCTTTGCCTGGGAGGCGTAAAGTGTTTTATCGCATGAACTTACGGAGTTCGAGACCCGTTCGGTCCCGTTTTGGAAATGCTGGTTCGAACTCGTGAGTTAACAAGAGGAAGAAGGTAGAGGTTGTATTCCTTTAGTCGTCTGCAGCGCGAATTTGGATTCGTTTCTCTTTGGCTTTGGCATCGTACAGATTGCCGTATCGTTTCACGATGTCAAGGTCACCCTCCCAGGGAACCGAGCCCAACCATTCTGATAGATATTCGACCAACCGGTCGCTACTTGGGCATGAACAAAAAATTCGGTACTCTCCATCCTCAAACTCAGTGACCTCGATGCTTCCCCAGT
This sequence comes from Pirellula sp., assembly GCA_044344575.1. Classification (GTDB taxonomy): domain Bacteria; phylum Planctomycetota; class Planctomycetia; order Pirellulales; family Pirellulaceae; genus JBKCUI01. Next base: position 871 of record JBIJCS010000331.1, read on the forward strand.
AAGGTTGCTCAAGCGATGTCACTTTGAGAACCGTCCGCAATGAATTCTCGATATCCGCTGCAAGACCTTTCTCCTTGGGGCTCGGCTGGGGCTTCTTTAGCCGCAACCTCAGGATCAGGGATTCACCGACCAACTTGACGGCTTTGCTCTTTTTGCGACGAGCGGCTTCTTCCATTCCCCAATCGCTATTCTTAGGGAGTGGCCAAACCTTGATGAATGTCATCCCATTGAGTGCGGCTTCCTCTGCACGTTTTTGAAACGCTTCACTCACAAGGTAAATCCCCGGGTGCTCGGGCACTCGAAAGATGGATGCATCCGGTAGTTGCTTCTTTTTGAACGCAAAGTACTCGATGTCAAATGCCGTTGCTCCTGGTTCGCTGGGCCGCAGGACGCGAGACTTTTTTAGATCCAGGACATCAAGCTTGGCCAAGCAGACATACGCAAAATACTCGCCGATATCCGTTATCAAAGGCAACAGTTCTCCATGATCCGATAACATTGAACCGAGCGCATCGACTGCCCGACGGCTGAAGACGGGCGTGACAAGTTCCAGGCAGGGGTAATCGTTGAAAGCATTCACAGGACCACGTACCTTGAGCGGCTTCCAAACCGACTGAAGTCGACGCGGCTGCCACGTTAACTTGTCGCCATTCTCCACTTTGAAGTCGAAGAAGATCTCTTTCAGGCCCAGCAAGGATGGAGCATCTGGCCAGACAAATCCGTGGAACCGCGGATCGTTCAGATTAGGCTCCAAAACAAAAATCGAGGATGGCGTCTGCATCAGTACTTTCCAGCCTTGATTCGGCTCCAAAGGATGTTAATCCCTTCGATCATGCTCTCGTCTGTATACCTGTTTTCCATAACTCGAATCAAATCTCTAACGTATGGAAGTGTATGAGTACCGGCATGCCCGGGCGTCGAGGCGAATACATTTGCTACGTCATCGATGAGGCCAGCTTTTTCAACTCTGCTGATAATTTCACCCAGCTCCTTCGGTGCCCAGCTCCATCCATTCTTAGGAATGATGTGAGCGGCCTGCCACCCTTTCATGGCTTCTTCGCCGTACTCTGCGATCATGGCACATCGAGCTGGCGTCGCATTATGCACCACCAGGCCGAGCTCGCCGACTTGGTAGACGTGCTCGCCGTCGACTTCGATATTATAGACCGGCTGAGTGACTCGCGAAAGCGTAACCGACAGAACGACCGCAAGTCCATCGAGCCCTTGCAAGGTCTCACCGTCTGCTAGCTCAGCCAGCGGCACCCATGATTGCCGATCCACCGACCAGACGGGGTGGATCGTAGTGCCAGTGATGGTTTCGACAGAGCCATCGGCACCTAGCACATCGACACTGGCCACGACGTGGACTTCGCGGGTGACAAACCGTGCGGTGACCACCGAACCTTCACCTTCGGCAATCGGTGGGCAGTCGTCGATGGCAGTGACTAACGCTAGCCCGGAGACTTCGAGCTCAGGCAGGTTGAATGGAAGCATAAGCCCTGCGCAGATGCCGTTACGTAGAATCCACGAGCGCGGCCGAATGATCTCGGCGTCGACAATGCCGCCGTCGCTACGCTCGACGGTGATGGAGAGTATAGCCCACGTGGCTTCGTCGGGCTCGGGTTAAGGGTCGACTTCGAAGCGGTTAGGGTTCTTGGTCGGAATCCTCGCTCCAATTGGCACCGATTCGATGGGAACCTGAAGCTCCGTGCGCGTTGCAACCGATGCGTAGCGCTCGGATGCAAGCCATGGTGTTTCCTGGGATGGCTCGTCGAGCCAGCTTGGGTCCGACCAAAGTGAATCGGATGGTGACGATCGACCTGGGAGACTCGATAGTGTGACGAGGGTGCCTTCGACGAAACATCCTCCGTGGACAACTTTCGTAGCGAGGTTTGCACATCAGCCCACGTTGTCGAATTTGTTGTACAGGTTATAAATTGCCGGACCTTTGGCGGCTATTCTGTTTTTGTTTACCGAGGTTTCCGCTTGGAGCAGGGCGACTGAATATCGATTAGATCGATTCGAAAACCATCAAAACCTGCATCGCGACATCCTGGCAACTGACACGATCTAAATGCGGATTGTCGTGAGCGTATGTCCAGCCTGATTTACTTAGAGCATCGCGGAAGAATTGGCCATTAACATGTCTTGACTCTGGAACGAATGTGCAATCCTCGCCTTCCATGAGTAATTGGGTCAAAACCATACCGCTAACGAGTCCGCAAATGACTGTTTTTCCAAGGTCACCAATCGCACACCTTTCTAGTTTACGATCAAATTCAAGAAACTCATTGAGAATGCGCTCGATTGTTAAAGAATAGTGTTTTAATAGCTTCTCTATCAACAGGACGCTTTGGGTAATTGTGGGTTGAAAACTGGTATTGTGGAAACTGCATAATTCTTCACGTGGCATATCGACGGATCCCCACATTGCGACGAGAGTGGTCAGTTTCGCTTCTATACGCCCACATTCCATCAACACTTGATCGAGGTTTTCGTTTGTCTCAATGCCCATGTTAAAATGCGCTCGTAAACTTAATGTAAAAATATTGAATTGAATAAGAAAATGTTACCGAACAAATTTTAGAGCCATTTCCTTCATGGCTTCGGTAAAGCCTCCAGAAACAGGGAATGTCCCACTTGGAAAGACATCTATTATTCCGTTCGTTCTTTTTCCAACACTAAACGCAATAGCCGATCCGTTCTTAAGTCTTGTCGTAAGCCCAGAAACGCTAAGAACAGCGTCTGCGTGTCCACCGTGCGTAAACAAATTACCGATTAGCTCGCCTCCTCGCGTCATAAAACCACCTACAACTTGACCAGGAGCCAGCTCTGTAACTGGGTACGAATTATGCACCACCAATCCCAGCTCGCTGACTTGGTAGACGTGCTCGCCGTGGACCTCGATATTGTAGACCGGTTGGGAGACTCGCGAAAGCGTCACCGACAAAACGACCGCAAGACCATTGAGCCCTTGCAAGGTTTCACCCTCGGCTAGCTCAGCCAGCGGAACCCATTCCTGGCGATCGACTGACCACACAGGGTGGATGGTCGTTCCGGTGATGGTCTCGACAGCACCATCAGCACCTAGCACATCCACGCTGGCTACGACGTGGACTTCGCGGGTAACAAACCGTGCGGTGACGACCGAGCCTTCGCCGTCAGCGATCGGTGGGCAGTCGTCGATGGCAGTCACTTAGGCTAGCCCGGAGACTTCCAGCTCAGGTAGACTCAGCGGCAACATCCGGCCAGCACAAAGGCCGTTACGTAGAATCCACGAGCGCGGCCGAATGATCTCGGGTCTACGATGCCGCCATCGCTGCGTTCAGAACTGAACCGTCTTCTTGGTATAATGAAAATTGTTCATTACATACCACAATTGGTCCAGTTCAACGAGTCACGAATATGCTGCTTGATGTCGCCGACGTGAATGGGAGTTCCGCCGCCAGAAAGCAAGTAACACTCATTTGTTGCGACTCCTTCTTTGCATTGAATCGCAACGCAACCATCTTCGTAAAGAGGGGTTAGGCAAAGCCATTCCCGCGCACCATTAATGTAGTATAGATCCAATGTCCCAAGGAATTCGTACGGGCGCCCTCGCGTTATTCCAAATCCGTTGGTAATGGACACCATCCGTATATACTGTTCACATAAACGAATTCGAAGCCTATCTTCGCAGACCCGAATAATCGCATTAGAAGCGGGTTCCGTTATCCTTACGAATTCCTTATCCTTTATTGAACGAGAATTCTGCCTATCGATTCCGCACCATACGGACAATTCCTCAATCACTTGAGTTCTAGCATGCTCTGTGATTGGTTTTGGAATCCAAGTACTAATGTTGTTCGGAATTCGTGCACTATCAATGTCGATAATCGAGTCCTTTGGCCAATCTGTTCCCTCGGAAGTCTGACCCTTCAGTCCGCTCAAGAAACCTCCGCGAAGAATCGTTGTTGAGAAGTACATAGGGATACCTTTGGGCGTGGTCACCGAAATCGTAGGCGAATTAACGTTCTCTTCACACTCGATCAACATAGAATCATCAACGACATAGGGAATAATTGCCTCATATCCGTTCCTACCCGTTCGCTTTCGTTGAACGTATGGAGCACGAACTGCCTGAGAGAACAAACGGTCTGAGTAAGCACATCCAACGGGCAAAAGCAGCCGAAGTATGGCCAATTCGTTGGAAGTGAATTCGCGGGACTTGGCCCAACGATCAAAGAAGCGGGACAGCATTTTTACTCGTCTTGGTCAAAATAATCATAAAAGACATAACCTGCCCCCCCAACAACTACGCCACCAGCACCTACTTTGTGAGAAGTAGGCATCCGACCGAGCATTCGCATCCATGGGGAATAGATTTCATTCGTAGCTTTCCAAGCTCTTGTCATAAATTGGTACCGCAGGGGATCTACCAATGCGTGTTCGGACCCCCACATCGGCTTGAGATTCCAACCTCGATTTTTGATCCAATCAGGGATCAGTTTGCCAATAGCACCATTCTGGCTGATGTACGTATGTGAGAGCTCCATATACTCTCGTCCCCGAGGCATGTGAGGGTTCGGACGTACGGGTGCTTTACCTCCCCACCATCGTTCTCGAACAGCCTTCATTGAATAGCTTGTTCCTACTGGCGCACTCAAGCCCCCCTTCACATTATGCACCACCAATCCCAGCTCGCCGACTTGGTAGACGTGCTCGCCGTGGACTTCGACATTGTAGACCGGCTGGGAGACTCGCGAAAGGGATACGCCCAAAACGACCGCAAGACCATCGAGCCCTTGCAAGGTTTCACCCTCGGCTAGCTCAGCCAGCGGCACCCATTCCTGGCGATCGACTGACCACACAGGGTGG
>JBIJCS010000332.1:0-5716 GCA_044344575.1 Pirellula sp.
GTCGAAGTCGGCTGTAGCCTCTGGGGGGGAAGATAGGGGGACGGGGTTGGGTTTTGATGAGGAGACTCGTAGTGCTTGGCCTTCGCGATGGCATGCGATATCGAAGCTTGGCAAGCAAACCATGGGGATACCGCTAGGAGCACCCAGTTGGGCTATCGCCACGCGTGGGGCAGACATGGGGTCGCTCAAGGAACTGCATCGGGCGTTGGTCTCTGGTCAGAGCACCTCGGAATTAGCAGTTGGACAATGGGAGAAATTTTTGGAGTCTGCAGAGATTCGGTTTGCGGATCGGCTCGAAAAGAATCGCGAGGCGTTACGAGCTTTGCTTGCGCAGCGAGATTCGATCGATCGTCGCGCCGTTGTATCTCGGTACTTATTGATCATGTCCACAACGGAATCGCGTTATCGTGGTTTATTTGATTTGTACAAAATGGTCTCGCGACTGAATCTTCCGGAGTTTTCTCGAAATGCCAAAGTGCTTGAGCGATTAGCAGTGCTTGAGCCATCGACGATATTCGTTTCACCGACAGAAGCGTGGGAAGGTGTGGCGACTGGTTCGGCTTGGATGGGTATAGGATGGCCTCGCACGGATGGGGTCCAGGGTACACAAGTTGAGATGCAGGCTGGGGAGTTTGCTCTATCGCCGTTGATATGGAATGGTGCAGACGGTTTGGTCGTATCTTTGGGTAGAAAGACTCGTCAATCGGCAAACGCCGCTGAGTGGATCGCTTGGTTTACTACGGAGGAAAACCGGATTGCGTTGCAGCAGCAAAGCTCGTTGGTAGAGTTGCTCGAATTAGACGATGATCGGAATCGTGTTCGGGAGGATTACCGAGAGTATCAATTGTTGCAGCGAATGGAAGCCTCTAGTGTTTCCCTGGAACTGACCCCTCGATTTTGGCGTGCTGATGATTTGTTAGAGCCACTTGCCGATGCATTGCTCGACACGCTTGCGGACCCGTCGGTGGCGGAGGAGCGGTTTTTGCGTTGCAAGCAGGAATGGGATGTGTTGATCGAGAAATACGGTAGGGACAAGTTGCGAGCGAGTGTGGAATCAACGATTGGGCTTTCCAAATAAACGCAGGGGAGAGGGAGCGAATGAGCGGTTCGTCGCGTCGACCAGTTTGGATACGATGGCTTGTAGCGATCGTCATTGGGCCATTCCGAGCGATCGGGGAGTTACTCGGTTTGGTGCGGATTGCAAAGGAGTACGGTGATCGTGAAACGAGTGAGGCGAGGAGGTTGGAGTTACGGCACCGCAGAATGGGGCTGTTGTTTGGACTGCCAGCGTTTTTGACCGTTTTCGCGGTCATCTCGGTTTCTTCTTGGGCTTGGGCTTCGCGATCCTCGGTGCTGAATCGGTATTTGGAACGGGCATCGGATGGGTTGACTCAATCGTTGGCTGGCGATCAGGCGGATTTGCGATCGATCGAGACCTTGGGCAATCGGATTTTTGATCAAGGTGTGCGAACGAATCCAGAGCTCGCGTTGGAATATTGCAAGTTATTGGCTAAGGAGCAGCGATTGGAGCAAGCGAACATTGTGATTGCTCAGTTGGCACCGAACAATGCTCCTGGTTATCGCCCAGCGCATGCCCAGCGTGCTATCGCTTTTTCGAATTTGCTAACTCAGGGGGCTTCACCAAGTTATTTGCCTACCTTGTTGTGGCATTTGCAGCAGGCTGGACAACCGGAGTCGGAGAGCCTGTGGCTCGCTTGGGCAAACTATTATCGATTGGAAGGAAAGTTGGATCAGTGTGTTCAAGCTTTAGAGTCGGCTGCAGTTCTGAATCCATCTCATTGGTTTTCGGTCGCGGACCTTTATGTTTTGGACCAGAAACCGGAGTTAGCTAAAAAGGCACTCGCCAATGGAGTGAATGCATTTCGATTGGCGATAGCGAGGGATCCCTTGTCGATCGAGGATCGTGTTCAGTTGGCTTTGGCTCAGGCTCGGGGTGGCGATACTGAGCAAGCGAATGGGACACTCAAGACGGGATTAGAGTTGATGCCTGGGAATCAGTCGTTACTTAATGCACAGGCTCAATTAGCTCTCGCTAATTTGGAGCGACGTTATGCTCAAGCGAAGTCGGTACGAGAGATGTTGGATGTATTGCGACAGATGCGTGATTCGATGAAGGAACCGACTGGGGTTTATGAGCGAGTGGTTGATGTGTACCGCGCTGCAAAAGACGCGAAGGAAAAGGAAAGTGTATTCGAGTACCTTTCTGAGAGTTTGGAGACGAAAGGGCCTGATCCAACTTTGCATTTTACCCGAAGCATCCTGGAAGTGATCGAAGAGCGGATCGACGATGCGAAGGAAGATTTAGAGACTGCATTGAAGCTGAAACCTGACCATGGTTCGTCGCTGAATAATCTTGCGTGGTTGTTGGCAACCCGCGAGCCGAGGGACGTTCAGCGTGCCAAGTTGTTGGCGCGGAAAGCGATTGAGACAAACGAACAGATCGCGACTTATCGTGATACGCTGGGTGCCATCCTGTTGGAGTCCAATGAAATTCCAGAGGCTATCGAGCAACTGGAATCCGCATTAGCACGCACTGCAACGCGTGATCGGTATAAACTTCATCAGAAATTGGCTCGGGCATATGGAATGCTAGGGAATGAGAGGCTTGCGAAGCTTCATCAGGACAAAAGCGAGCCAGCAACCGAACAGCGATAAGTGATGGAGTGAGTTTTCGATTGGCCGGTATTCGTTGTTAGGTAGTACGTCCTACGATGACGACGCACATGTCGTCTTCTTGTTCACACCCATCGATATGTTCGAGAACGGATTTAACGAGGATTTCCCCTGCTTCTTCGACGCGTCCCTTGGCATTTTGGATGATTTCGCGAACGCGTTTGATCGAGTACTGCTCGTGTCGAGCGTTTGGAGCTTCAAAAATACCGTCGGTATACATCGTTAAGCATTCACCGGGTTGTAGGGTGATTTCTGCTGATTCGAATTCAATATCAGACATAATTCCCAGCGGTGGTCCGGAGATGTCTTCGCCCGGTTCGGTGATCGATCCGTCCGCGTGGTAGTGGATGGGGGGCATATGACCGGCGATGACAATGGTTGCTTTGTGAGTGGATTTATCGAGGATAATTACCGACATGGTGATAAATCGGTCAGCTTCGAGTGCGGTGATGCGATCGTTTAGTAGTGCCATGGCTTTGCGTGGATCCGAGATCGAAGCAAATGCGAATCTTGTTTCGGCTGATAGTTTTGCCATGAACATCGCTGCTGCAACACCGTGTCCAACGACGTCCGCCAGAGCGATGGCGACACGGTTGGAGTCTAGGTCTAAGTAGTCAAAGTAATCTCCGCCAATTTGTTGGGCTGGGTTGTAGTATTGGTAGTAGGCATATCCGCTGCATGTAGGGGATTTCTTAGGCAAGAATGCCATTTGCACTTGTTTCGCCAGTTCGAGATCTTGTTCGACCAGTTTCTGAGCGATCATTCGTTCATGAAGCTGGGCGTTTTCGATGGCGATGCCGGCTTGATTGGCGACGCCTACGAGAATCTCAAGGTCTTTGCTTTCGAATCCACCTTTGGTTTGCACGGAATCGATGTGAATTGCGCCGAGCGCTTCACCTTCGGAATTCAGGAGCGGGGCTACAATCATCGAGCGAATTTTGAAGTCCGCGATGCTTTCGCTCATGCTGAAGTCGTTTTCAGCGTCGAGAGAAATGATCGCTTGTTTGTTTGCGATCACTTCTCTCAAGACGGTTTTCGATAGACGTATCTTGTCTTCTTGATCGGGACGGCGTGCTTTGACCCAACGTGGGATCAGGTTTCCGGCTTCATCTTTAAGAATGATGAATCCTCGGTCGGCTTGTAGAAAAATTGTGAACAGGGAATCGAGGACCTTTGGGAGGACAGCTTCGAGTCCAACGGTCTTCCCGAGGCTTTTCATGATCTCCAAAAGTGCGGATAGCTTTGCTTCTGGAGATGCGGAGAGTTGAACGCCGAATTGGCTACCTCGCACATCGAGCTTTGCAGTAACAGAACGTGAGCCAGCATCTTCGTCTTCGTCCTCATCGATCAGCACGCCGAGATTGGAGTTTTTTGAAGGCGCCAAGGACCCGCGGTAGGAGCTTTCGACAGTTTCGTCTCCGAACGCGAGTTCGATGTCACAGATTCGAATTGTGTCACCGTCGTTGAGAGTGGTCGGGCCACCTATGAGTTTCCCGTTGACGAACGTGCCGTTGCGGCTTTCTAGATCCTTGATCGCGTAGCCTTGATCTTGAGCAAAAATCTCCGCATGCTGCCGCGATACGATGGGGTTTTCGAGGACGACATGGCATTCGGGGTGTCGTCCGATGAGGTATTGAGGGTTCTCTAATTGGATTCGGCGACCCATTGCGGGTCCGCTTGTAATTTCTAAATATGGCATTGCGATGACGAGTCGAGGGTGGCAGTGGACGATACGATTGCAGGGCAACCGCAGACGCTGGAGTGTCCGCAGACTTCTGTCCTTGGATTCTGGCGGAGGCACTAGATTTGGACATCGCGATAGAATAACGTTTTCGGAGGGTGTTCGGGAGGGAATCTAGAGGGATCCGATGGGGAGAAAGGATAATTTTCACACTCTTTAATGCGAATTCGGCATGGACGGAGGCGAACTGCGGCGGCGATTGCATTTTTATCGTGATGGCAATTTGTCGCTCAGAAGGATCCTGGATCGGTTTGGATTGAGGGGAAGAGGCTAACAGGCGATACTGTAAGGATCTTCAGAACGTGTGTGACATTGAGAAATGGCTTTGAGATGATGGTAGGATCCTCCGGGACGGGATTACAAGGTGCGGGTAATGGGCCGAGCAAATTGGGTGTATCGCAATCACCTGAAGTTGCACGGTCGATCCATCTTTCCGCCGATCTACCCTCCAACACAGGCGTGCCTGGAGACTTACCGGCGGCCAAGCGGAAAATTGCAATGAGCGAGGGGCGTTCTGCCGCATTTTGGTGGATGTTTATTCTTGCGTTGATGGCCATCAATCTCGGAGTGGCGGGGATGGCGGTTTATATGACGGTGGGCGACCCTTCTTTTCGCCCGTTACCGAACTACAGTCAGGACGCTATTGATTGGCAAGTGCGTAAGGATCGACAGTTGGCATCGGACCGTTTGGGATGGCGCGCGACGTATGAACGATCATTGGAGCCGTTGGGGATTGTAGTCAGGGTCGTGGACAGGGATGGTCGGGGGCTTATCGGGCAGGGAACGTTGCATGCTTATCATTTCACGCGTGTTGCTGAGCATCGAAAGGCAGTCTTACTGGCTAGGGGAGACGTACCCGGGGAGTATTTTGCGGAATTAGATGTCGGGCGTGATGGGAAGTGGCAGCTTTCGTTTGAGTTTCAGCGCGAGGGGGATGAGACGTCGATCTTTGTCGAAGAGATACAGAAGAATTGGGAGCGGCCGTGATTGAGTTGTTGATTGCTGTATTTGCTTCTTCGTTGCTTGGCTCCGTTCACTGCGTGGGGATGTGTGGACCTTTTGCCTTGCTTGCGACTCGCTCGGAAGGTGTACTTCGAGCGAGCGTGCCGGGGGGGCGGGATAGTACGCTTGTTCACATGCGTAAGGTTGGCTGGGTATCGAGTATCTTAAGGCAGAGTGCTTACCATATTGGTCGGCTAACAACCTACCTAGTACTCGGTGCGTTCATGGGGGGATTGGCCAGTGCCGGGAATGGCTTTGGGGATCACTTGGGTATTGGGC
>JBIJCS010000021.1:0-18782 GCA_044344575.1 Pirellula sp.
TGATTTGACAGGAGTTGTTTGTATGCTAGCGATGGTTTAGCCGAAGTACTTCTCTGTCATTGCGTGGAGATAAAGGAGAGACTCCTTCATTTCATCCATACCGTTCATGCCGTCTTCGATGCTGATCCAGCCGGAATAGTTTATGGATGCGAGTCGTTCAAAGATGGCTGGGTAGTCATTGAGGCCTTTTCCTGTGACACCGTGCAGGAGGACTTGGGAGTATCCGACGTTTCCATCGGCGGAAGCGAGGTCTTGGAGGGAGGCACCTGGTGCGAGGTAGCGGTCGCTAGCGTGCATACTAACGACGCGAGGGAGGACTGCATCGAGTAGTTCGATTGGGTCATCACCTGCGACAACCGCATTGCTAGGATCGTATTGGACGCCGAAGAAGGGGGACAGGGGTATGCGTTCTAGGAGTTGGAGGAAGACATTTTTTTTCTGGGCAAATTCTGGATAGATCCAAAATCCGTCTTTGTAGTGGTTTTCAATTCCGAGGATGACGCCGAGGGATTCAGCGATGGGGAGGCATTCGCGAATGGCGGAGGAAGCGTATTCGAGTCCGGCTTCCAGGGAGACTTCTGGCCAGCGCTGCCCGCTGAGGACTCTACAGACGGTACCTGGACCACCGAGTTTGGCGGCCACCGAGATCATTTTCATTTGGTAATCGATGGCTTTGCGTCTGTTTTCGGGAGATGGGTGGGTAAAGTCGGGGGAGCAGCAGAGCATCGGCATTTCGAAGTTTGCATCGGTCAGGGCACCTCGAAGTTCTGCGAGATAATTGTCTGTGGTTTCCCATAGGAAACCTTCGTACATTTCTAGTCCGTCGGCGGGTAGGGATTTCGCCATCTCGATCCAGTCGAAGACGCTCATCGATTTCTTTTGGGAGATCTGTTCTAGGTAGCATTTGGGGAATGCGCTTATTTTGGGGCGGGCTTTTCGGGTGGGGGGAGTGTTCATTAGCAAGTTTGATTGGATGGACTGGATTTAGGGGGGACAGGTTAGGAAAGTTTACATGTTTGGGGTGGAATGTTAAAATAGGGGGGAAGTTTTAACCGAAGTTTGCTTGTATTAGCAAGTTCTGGAACTACACTTCAAGTAGACCGATGGGGAGTAGTCCCTTGGCGTCCCCCCTTGACGGGGGTTGTTGGCAATAAGATCGGCCACTGATTACAAACATTTGAGATTCCTGCGGATTTAGTAGAAATTAGGAAATTGAAGATGCATCGTCAATTGTTTCGCAAGCTATTGATTTCTTCCGGCTTGGCATTTGGTTTTGGGATGCTAGTCGTAGGAGAGTTGCGTGCCCAGGAGTCTATTGGTTCAGCACCTTCGGTTGAGGGATTGTCCCAACCGTCGGCGAAGGATCGCGTGAACAATGAGTTGAATCATTATCAATGGGTTCATCGCGGGGAGGATGGTTCGATTTCTGGTACGATTGGTGCTCCGGCGGGGGACAGCCAGATTCGTCAGGGTGGGGTGGATATTTATTTGGTTCGAGATGGCAAGCGGGTCGTTACGACACGGAGTGCGGAGGATGGGACATTCCGTTTGGTGGGTGTTGAGCCTGGGGTGTATTCTTTGGTGGCTGAGACACCGAGTACATTGGCGATTATGTCGTTGACGGTTTTGGAAGGGGTTTCTGGTCAACACTTACCGACTGGGATTCAGATTCGTTCTTTGACACCTGCGACGGATCGAGTGGTATCGTTGTTGCGTAGTGGATCTGTGCCTCGTGCTACCCATGGGATGTTGGTGGAAACAGATCCGATTGCAGGTACACGTAAATTTCTGAACAGTTACAAGGTATCGATTGATTCCGAGGGAGGGCTTCGTGGTCGAGTGACGGTACCTGGTGGTGGTCGCAGTTTGGCGGGCACTATGGTGTATTTGACTTCGGCGGGCAAAGAAGTGGCTCGGGCGAAGACGGATGAAGTTGGCAATTATCGTTTTGATGGAATTCTGCCTGGTAATTACGGTTTTGTTGCTTCTGGTCCTCAAGGCGTCGCTGCTTTGGGTTTTGTTGCGGTAAGTGCTGATTCGCAGGATGGGGAATCGAGTGCATTGATTGCGCCGGACGGTTCGAGATATGTGAATTCTTCGGTTGCTGAGGCGTCGATTCCTGTATTGAATGTAGAGTTGGCCTCATCGGATTGCTTGGGTGTGCCGGTCGAGATGGCAGGCGAGGAGATTGCGGGTGAATGTTGCCCATTGCCGATGGGTGGTTGCTGTGGAGTGGCGGGTGGCTACGGCGCGGCTGGTGGTGGCGGAGGCGGTGGTGTTGGTGGAAGTTTTGGTGGGGGATTGTTGCCTCTTGCCGCTCTTGCAGGACTAACTGCAGTGGGCATAACTGTTGCGAAGGAGAGCAACGATGATTCGAATGTAATCATTTCTCCGGTGATTGTTCCTTAGTCAAGTACGCGTTAGGTTCTTTGTGCTTGATCATGGAAGTTTAGGTGCAAGTGTCGATGGCTTGCGATGCTCCGTGAGATAATGAGTGGACTTTGCCGCTGGTGGTCGTCAAGAGATCACCAGCGGTTTTGTTTTTTGTGGAATGGTGAGTTGGTCGGGCCTTTGAGTGAGCACAAGTGAATTGATTGGGTTACAATCGCGTTACAAGTTATTGGTTTAGCGGTGGACTCGTTCGGGTTGGGATGATTTGCCGGTGGGCGTGCTTGATGGATTGTGAGGAATGCGGATGATCAAAGTTCTTTCTCGATGGATGAGTAGTGCATTAGTTGCTTCCGGTTTCGCATTACTTTCCGGTGGCTTGGGGATAGGCTCGATTGTTTTTAGTCAGGAGGTTGGGACGCGAGCGGCGAGTTTGGTTTATCCATTGGACGGAGTTTCTGGTAAGGATGGGGTGCTTTGGTTAGTGGACCGAAACAGGCCGGGGGTGTGGAGGTACGCTGAGGGTGCATTGGGTTTAGAGGTTGAGGGGAGCAAGCGGTATCGCGAGAAGATGAACGCGGTGCGTTGCATTGCTATTTCGTCGGATGGGGAGTTGGCGGTAGGTGATCCGGCGACGCGAGAGGTTTATCGCAGGGGTGGGGACGGGCAATGGGTTGGTACGGTAGGGGGGAAGATTGGGATACCCACGGATTTGGCGTATATGAAGGATGGTAGTTTGTTGATTGCGGATTTGGAGCGAAGGGTATTGTGGAAGCAGGCGTCTGCGAGTGCGGAGCCGGAGGTATTTGCGACGGTGAATCCTCGTGGAGTATTTGTCGATGGTGCGGATCGGATTTGGGTGATATCGCAGGACGAGAATCCGTTGCTTCGACTCGATGCGGATGGGAAGGTCGAGCCGATTGTTCGAGGACGTGTTTTTGACTTTCCGCATCAGGTGGTGGTGGATAGTGAGGATAGGGTTTGGGTCAGTGATGGATATCGCAAGGGAGTATGGAGTTGGAAGTTGGGAGAGGAGCCAAAATTAATTTTCAGTGGTGCACCGCTGATGAATCCTGTTGGATTGTTTTTGGTGGAGGACAAGCCGGTGGTGGTTGATCCGCATGCTCAGAGTGTATTCCGATGGAACGGGAGTGCTTTTGAGAAGTGGTTTGCGGTTGAGGCGAAATAAATCTAGTGAAAGCTTTCATGGATGTTCAAGAGAATGGTTATGGGGTGTTTATCACCATTGAGGGGTGGGGTTGTAACTTAGTCGGATGTTATGGTAACGCGCTAGTGCCGACCCCGAATCTGGATGTTTTTGCTTCGAAGGCTTGGGTATTTGATCAGTATTGGATGGATCGATTTTCGGCGGCGGACTTGTTGCACAGGGTAGCACCGTGTGAGGTTGAATCCCAGGAGTGGATGATAGTCACACATAGTCCCGAAGCTCGGGAGTATTTTCAGGGATTTAAAAATGTCGAGGTGTTAGAGTTACGGGGTGGAGAGGAGTATGAGTTTGGGTTTCAGGAGTTGATTATTCGCGGGATTGCGATGTGGTTGGAGCGTAAGCATGAGATTCCGTATTTGTGGATTCATTCGCGAGGGTTGTGTGGGGACTGGGATGCACCGTATGAATTTAGGCAGGTGATGTGTGACGAGGGGGACCCTGATCCACCGGTTGGACGTGAGCCTCCGGAATTGATTTTGCCACCTGGGTACGATCCTGATGAACGTTTTCGGTGGGCTTGTGGCGCAGGTGGGCAGGCGATCTGTATCGACCGTGGCGTTGAGGTATTGATGGAGCTTTTGGATGGGTTAGAGCTTGTTGATTCTTGTTGGGTTGTATTATCGGGGGTGCAGGGTTATCCGTTGGGTGAGCATGGAGGAATTGGGTTTAGAGGCGTTGGCGGGTATGCGGAGCGATTGCATTGTCCGCTATTGATTCGTTTGGTGGATGATGAGCCTTTAGGGGGTAGGATCGAGAGTTTCATACAGCCACGGGGGGTATCGCAATGGATGCGTTCTTTTGTACGTCGAATTGCGGGCGAGGAAATCTGCGTCGAATTCGAGGGGTACACAAACTCGATGGCTTATGCGATGGGTTCAGGGGAGCTTGCGATGATCACCTCTGCTTGGTCAGCAGTAGTTTCGGTAGGGGTACATTTATCGGGGGAGGTTGAGTTAAAGTTCTTAGGGATATTCTGTCATCCGGAAGATCGTTGGCAGCAGAATGAGATTCAAGATCGGGTTCCTGACGTACGGCAGTTATTTGAGCGAATTGCGAGGTTGATTTTTGTGAGGGAGGGGGTGGTTACTTCTGGGGTTGGGGGGGGAGAAGAGGATGATTCCTTGGATCGGATGCTTGAAGAATTAGATGGATATGGCAGGTAGTTACTGCAATCGAATACGCACTGTGAGAAAGAAAAGAAATAGAGAAGAATGGACGTCAAACCGATGGTGCCCGCTGGTAGGGATAGTATTGGC
The DNA here is from genome assembly GCA_044344575.1 of Pirellula sp. Classification (GTDB taxonomy): domain Bacteria; phylum Planctomycetota; class Planctomycetia; order Pirellulales; family Pirellulaceae; genus JBKCUI01. The sequence continues at coordinate 4,873 of JBIJCS010000021.1, forward strand.
CGGGTGTATGTGCAGCGAGCGACGCGGCATCCGAATATATTTCGAAAGCGAGTGGAGCGGCTGGAGGGTAATCCTCAGGGAGGGGATTGGGTAGCGGTGTATGCGTTGGAGGTTGAGCATCAGAGGCTTGCTGAACCTAAATTGTTTGCTTATGGCATTTACAATCCGAAGGCGGAGGTTGCGGTACGGTTGTATTTTTGGCAGGAGTCGGTCCCGACGGACGGGGATTGGATGCGGCTCTTTGAGGATGCAGTAACGTTACGTCATGGCATGTTAAAGTTACCGGATCGGACGAATGCATATCGGTTATTGCATGGAGAGTCGGATGGCGTACCTGGTTTGGTAGTGGATCGCTATGGCGATTGTTTGAGTGCCGAGGTTTTTAGTTTGGGGATGGCGCATCGAGCTGCGGAGATACTTGAGCGACTGCATCCGTTGGTGGGTACCAAGTTTGGGTTGGTGCAGGCGTCGCCTCAGTTTTCGAGTCAGGAGGGGGGGCATTGGCAGGGTAGTCGATCCCAGGGTTTTCCGGCTTACGCTACGATACATGAGGGGGATGTCCGTTATCGGGTTCATTTTGGGACTGGGCACAAGACAGGTTTTTTTTGTGATCAGCGGGAGAACCGCGAGATATTGACGAAGTACACAGCGGGGCAGACGGTTTTGGATGTTTGTTGTTACAGTGGAGGGTTTTCTGTTGCGGCTGCGAAGGCGGGGATGGCGAGGGAGGTCACGGGGGTGGATTTGGACGAAGATGCACTTGTGATGGCCAAGAAGAATGCGGACATCAATGACGTGCGAGTACGTTACGTGCATGCGGATGCTTTTGCTTATATGCGAGACATGGTTCGCAATGGCAAGCAATATGATGTGGTTGTTTTGGATCCGCCGAAATTGATTCGATCACGAGCGGAGTTGGAGGAGGGTACGCGGAAGCATCTCGATTTGAATCGGCTTGCGATTCAGTTGGTCAAGCGAGGGGGGCTTTTGTTGACCTGTTGTTGTGCGGGCTTGCTTGACGGTCCGTCGTTCTTGAACGTGGTGCAGTCCGCTGCGCGTACGACGGGCGAGGTGGTCGAGGGGCATCGAAGTCGAGGGCGAGTCGTTCAGATCATCGAAAGTCGTTCGGCGGCGATGGATCACCCGATGGCGACTCATTGCATGGAGACGGGGTATTTGAAGGCTTATTGGGCTCGAGTGCTTTGATTCGCAGCCCTGATTATTGAGGGGTAGTGGTTTATCGAGGGGCAGAGGCAAGCTCTTGTAGCAATTGGAGAGCTTGCTCATAGCGTGGTGATTCTTCGAGTGCTTTGAGGCAGTATCGTTTTGCTTTTCTTAGAGATTCCTCGGTTTGTGTGGAGTTTTGTGCAAGCTGGCGATAGGCTTGGGCGAGTCTGAGGTTGAGGTTTGCCGGATCGATTGGGTCTAGGAGGGAGAGTGCGAGGAGTGCGTTGATGGTCGATGCGGGGTGGTTTAGTTTTTCGGATGCGGTGGCGAGGGAGTCGAGGGTTGGTGCGTGATCAGGACGAATTGCGAGTATTGCTTGGCACCATTGTTCGACGGACAGGAAGTCTTGTGATGCGAGGTCGATTTCAACGAGTCGTTTGAGTGGGATGGTGTCATGCGGATCGATTTCTACGAGTTTTGTTAGGGCTTGTCGTTCGGCGTTTGTATTTCCGGTAGCGTTTTCGATTGCGATCCATTTGCGCAGTGCGTTCGCGTTGGATGGATCGGTAGGCCAGAGATCTACAAGAGTCTTGGCTTTGATTCTGGCTTGGTCCCAGTTCTTTTCATTGATTGATTGAGTGAGTTCGTTGTGAAGGATTGCATAGGAAGCTAGGTTATTTGGTTTAGGGTTTGATGGATCGGAGGGATGTAGATTTAGATTTGGCGCGATTTGATTTGCGCGTTCGATCGCGTAGTTGCGGAACGCTTGATCGAAGCCGTCGATGGAACCTGTGCGTCTTGCGAGTGCTTGGGATATCTCCAGTCCGTTTCGGAGGTCTTCGAGCAATTGCAGCAAGCCATCGTGGCCGAATTGCTCAACGAAAAACTGGACGACCCAAGAGGCGATGAAATAGGCGAACTGCAATCGTTCGGGGGAGGAGGGGGCGAGGAACATGCTGCTGAGTTGGCTGGGTGGGGAAAAATCGCCTGAGCGGATCCAGTGGATGTAGGTAGGTTGAGGTGGTTCACCCCAAGCGGTTTTTTTTTGGTTTTCTTCGTAGACGGAGATACCTTCGGAGAGCCACCTGGGCATTTTGTTGTCGGTAAGTTGCAAGGTGATCACATGGCAGTATTCATGCCAGAGGACTGATTGCCAATTATGTTCGACGTTTAAGGCGGTGGGAGAGTTTGCGGTGATGACGCGCCCGAAGCAGACGCCGAGAAAACCTTCTCCTCCTGGGAGTCCGAAGGTTCGGATAGCAAAATCGCGTTGTTTTGCGAACAGGTCTACGACAATTGGCTCTTGAAGTTTGGCTTTATATTTTTCGACGAGGGTGTTTCTCGCGTGTGTAAGGGTTTCGACGACACGGTCTGCGAATAGTTCTGCTTCTTGTTTATCCATCCTGAGGACGAAGCCTGGGAATTCGATCGACGTGTATTTATCGAGTTCTGTTTTGAGGATTTGCAGGTTGTAATTGGTGACGTGGAAGGGGTCTGAGCGTCGGGCTTGTTGTACCATATCCCAGCCTTGTGCTTCGTTCCCAAGTCGAAGGAGATCTTGTGCGAGTTGGGTTTGAGCTGGGTGGAAGTTCGGATCGGCCGTCAATGCGCGTTGTTGGTATTTGGCACCTTCCGCAAAGCGGTAGTGCATCGAGAGGTTTTTTCCGATGGTGTAATCGACAGCGGGATTGAGTTGTCTTTTTTCAATCGCTTTTGAGCGGTATTGGGCTTCGTTTTTGAAGTCGTTCTTAAGATGCGCGATCGCAGCGCGAAGAGCCCAGAGGATACTAGAGGAAGGATTAATCGACTCGACTTGTTCTAATACGCTTTGGGCTTGTTCATAACTCTCACGATCGATCAGAGTTTGTGCTTTGAGGAGAAGAGATGGGACATGTTTTGGATTGATTTCCAGAGCTTTTTGTAGGTGTCCTGCGGCTTTGGTTCGGTCGGATTGGTACCACGTCTGAAATGCCAATTGGTGTAAATCGGGGTTCGTATCGGAGAGTTTGAGTGCTTTCGTGATTGCATCTGCGGCGACTTGGTAGTCGGATTTATCGATAGCCATTGTTGCAATGGCTCTGTAGGCGTCGATGTTTTTTGGATTTGCTTTGACGGCTTGATCAAAACAGAGTTTCAGGACTTGTTTGGGATCTTCATCTTTGAGAAGAAAGAACTCACCGAGGGGAACTAGTTCTGATTTGGCTGAGTATTTCCATGGGCTGCGTTGTACGAATGCGGTTAGGTCATCGAGTTGTTGTTGTGCTTTTTGTGGTAAGTTGTTTTCCAAGTAGATTTGGTGGCCTAGAAGTTTCAGTCTCATTGAATCGCCGAATCGTTCGAGGGAGTCTTCGTAGACTTTCATGGCTTGTTCGGTTTTTCCTTGGATCAGCAAAGCCGAGGCGAGGATGCGGGGCCAATTTTCGTTCCAAGTTTTTTTATCGACTTGGAGTTGGGCCATTTCGATTGCTTGTTCGTACTCCCCTTTATCGATGAGTTCTTGGGCTTTTGCTGGATCAGCGGTTTGGCTGAAACACAGCGGCTGCGGCAGAAAAAAGAGTGGTATTAGGAAGGCCCAGCTCAGTGTCGCTGGTTGTTTGTTGTTGGGAAATCTGAAGAAACAGAGTTTGGTTAAGGTTGATGGCATCTTGAAAATTGGCATGAGTTACAGCAAGGATGTAGAGGAATATTCGTTACAATATACGGTGTTCCGGAGGTCGGAACAAAGAATTGATTGACGACAAATTTTTTAAGGGAGATTAGGGATGCGGCTTCTATTTGCGATGGCTTTGGTAATTGGATTTGTGTCGCCGACATTTGCGGAGACATGGACGCTCGATGCAGAGAAGAGCAAGATTGACTTTGTAGGAAAGAAGCCGGAGGGAGCGCATAAGGGCGGGTTTAAGTCCTTCAAGGCTGAGGCAAAAGCAGACTTGCAGAATCCGCAAGAGGGATCGTTGAAGTTGGAGATTCAGACGGAAAGCTTGTGGTCGGATGATGGGAAGTTAACGGAGCATTTGAAGAATCCGGATTTCTTTGATGTTCGAAAGTATCCAAAGATCACGTTTGAGAGTACTGCGATTGAGGCAGCGAGTGAGGACGACGTCAAGTTGGTTGGCAAGCTTACGATGCTGGACAAGACCGTAGAGGTCAAGGTACCTTGCAAGGCGGTCTTGGGTGAGGGGACAGCTGAGTTGCGCACTGAGTTTAAGCTTGATCGCACTAAGTTCGGGATGAACTACGGGAAGGGCAAGATTAATGACGAAGTGGAGATTGTCGCAACATTAAGTTTTAAGCGTCCGTAGTCATTGCGAATGATTTTGCTTTATCGTACCTGCCTTGATTGGGATCAGGGCAGGTATTGCGAGCGGAGTCGGGTCATGCACTCTACAATCGATCGCGGTTGTAGATCTTTGGTGAACAGACCTACGTTTGGGATGGCGAACTCGGAGGAGTCCTGGCATTGATTCCAGAGGATTGCATCGACGTTTGGTTTTGCGAGAAGGAGTTGTAGGATCTCCAGACCGCTCGGTGGCATCGGTTTCGAGGCTAGGTTTGGTTGCGCGTTACAATCTTTTTCGGAGTTTGGTTGTGTGGCGATTTGTGAAGGGTTGATTTCGGGAGCGGTATCGTCGTCATCATCTTGGAACGCAGTCGCGGTGAGTTTGACTGGATAAATCCAGTTTGAAACGATAGAGCTGGTTTGATTTTTTGAATAGTCGAGCGTTTGAAGGCTCGGTGGTGAGAGATCGAGTGGAGTGGTGAGTCGCACGAGGAGGGAGCGGTTTTGGCTACTCCAGTGGTCGATAAGATCCGATAGTCCTGGCAGATCCAGTGGTAGTGTCCCATTTGGCCAAGTGTTTAGATTTAGTTCTAGTCCGATACCGGCAATCGATCGGTCATGAGCGCGGATTAGGCTTTCGGCGAAGACTAGGGGGTTAATTGCGCGATTGTTCAGTCGCATATTTTCTGCGGCGGGGATATCAACCGAAAAAATCAGTGGAGTTTTCGGGTCGAGGTTATGGATGAGGTTGATGACATTGCATGCGAGTTTGAAAGATTGGGCGTCATCGAGTCCGGTAGATTGGCAGTTACTCAGGCCGTTACAAGCGTCCCATAGTTGAACGTTACCGTGGTACTTTGAGACGGTGTATTTTACTTTGTTTAAGATGTTTTCCATCATGGATTCGAAGGAATCGCAGGACGGGTCACTTTGTGCGGAGCGAACGTCGTTGGGGGTTACGAGAGGTCCGCTTACGACCCGGAGGTTGTTTTCTTTGGCCCAGTGAAGTTGTTCGAGGGTTCTACGTTGTGAGTCGGTCGATGTAGAGTTGTTTGAGATTGGCAGAGCGCAGTCGATACTTACGGTGTTGCAAGCGGGCAGGAGTTGTTCTGCGAGATGTTTCCAGTTGGTGGAGTTAGGGAGACGCACACCGAAGAGTGTTTGTAGTTTTTCGTTATTGCGTAGTCGAGCGTGAAGGTTTTGAGTGACATAAGCTCTTACAAGAGGTCGTGCGGCGCTGACTGTCAGGTCGATGGCTTGTTGGGCGAGGTTATCGCTGAGCGGTTTATTTTCTTTTTCAAGAATTGCTTGGACAAAAATATCAGAGGCTTGGTCGATCAATTCCGAGTGGGAGTTTGGGATTCGCACGCCGGTGCGATCCCAGAAGAACGCGTTGGTACGAATTCGGTGGAGGGTACCGCGGGCGAGTTCAAGCGTAAGGTCGTATGGTGGTTGATTTGACCTTAGCGATGCGGTGGTAAGAACGACGGGGCCGAAATCTTTTGTGGGCCAAGGAATCGAAAGTTTACAGGAGTCACTGCTATCGATATCGAGGATGAGAATATCCTCATCGATTTTATTTTTTGACTTCAGAGGTCTGCCATCGATACCTGCGACGAAGGCGGCTTGCCAAAACCTCGGATCGAAGTCCGAGGCGTTTGGGATACGGAACCGCATGATGGCCATGTTGGTGCTCTGTGGAACGTTGACGAATGTCCATCACTGGAGGTTGGGGTGTAAGGATCAGTCCCCACGGAGTTTTAGGCCGAGAACGGTGAGTTTTTCTCGGACTTCGGTCAGAGAGGTCACGCCGAAGTTCTTGCATTCGAGCAGGTCATCACCGGTTTTTCGGATGAGCTCACCGATGGTATTGAGTTGCAATCGAACCATGCATTTGCGTGCTCGAACCGAGAGATTGAGTTCCGAGATAGGTCGTTCGAGGAGGGCGAGTTGATCAGGGGACATGCCGGAGGTGTCTGGCAGTGGATCTGCTTCTCGCTTTTCGTGGGCATATTGTCCGAGGGACAAACCTTTTGCGGAGAGCATTTCTTTGATTTCGACGAGGGAAGTTTCGCCGAAGTTTTTGCTCGAAAGGAGGGTTTGTTCGGAGACTTGCGTCAGGTCCCCGAGGGTTCGAATACCCATTTTTTGGAGGCAATTTCGAGATCGAACTGAGAGTTCGAAATCGGTGACAGGAACGCCGAGGAGTTGTGCGAGTTTTTCGTTTCGCTTGAGCGTTTCTTCGTCGACCGATTCTGGTCCACCGGCGATCGCATCCTTGAGATACATTTTGGCTACGGCGTGGTTAGGAGAGGTTTCCAAGACTCGGCGGTAGCAAGCTTGTGCGCGGTTGTAATCGTTGCGGTCTTCGTACATGAGGCCTAGATTTAGCAGGGTACCGATGTGCGAGGGGATTACGCCGGCGCCACGTTGATAGAGTTCGAAGGCGCTTTGATCACTTCCCATTCGATCGTATTCGAGTGCGAGTCCAAAGAGTGCCCCTCCATGTTTTGGGTTGTGCTGGAGGGCACGTTGATACAACGCGATGACTTCAGGGAGATTACCGCCGATCGAAGCAAGTGTCGCTGCTCGTTGATAGGGGTATTCAGGATGTTGTTCAACGGGGCCGAAGATGTTGTCTAATATTTGGAGAGCTTCTTCCTTGCGACCTTGGTATCGGAGGGCCTCAGCGCGCGAGAGTTGGCACCATTCTGCGGTGTAACCAGCTTTTTCCGCAGCGTTGTAGTATTCGATTGCTTTATCGAATTGATCGGTCTGAAATGCTGTTTTGCCGAGGTAGTATTGTGCGAGAGCACCGCCATCACCTTGCCGCAAAGCGGATTCGGCTTCCTGGAACCGCCCGAGGAGGTACAAGCAGACACCGAGGCGGGTTTGCGTTGCGGGGGAGAGGTCTGGAGTTTGTTGTAGTTCTTGTACTGCGTCTTTCAGGAGTGCAAGTTGTGTGAGATCTTCTTCGATTACCTTGGTAATTTTCTCAATATCGTTCGGTCCAAAGGATTGGTTAGAAAGAACAACTTCACGGATGTCGGTGCTTGTACCGGTAACCATTGCTTAACCTCGAATAGGACATTTGAAAGAGTCAAACAGCCAGTTGGGTATGTGGGACGAACGTCTAATTGAAGCCGGCAGTGGGAGTCGAACCCACAACCCCCGCATTACGAATGCGGTGCTCTGCCAATTGAAGCTATGCCGGCAGGGATTTCTCGATGGAAAAGTTCCCACCGAGGGGCTGTAAAGTAGACTGATTCTTGTGGAAACGTCAAGTCCCATGCGGGGGAGGGTGGAAGGTATCGGTTTGGATCAGGCTGTTTTCGGATACTGGGAAGGGGCATCTGATCGATCTTGGTAGTTCGCGGCGAGATCATGGTGGGGGGGTGTTGTGGCTGTTGAGGCGGAATTCGATTGGTTTTGTGAGGTGTTTTTGTTGGGGAATCGACCGGAGTACCACCACTTTTCGAAGAGGTTTGGGGAACGAAGTCGCGGGTCATTGGCCGCGATTCGGTGGCGTTTACCGGTTCGGGTTTCCAAGATGAGTTCCGCGTCTGCGACTTCGCGGACGATCCAATACTTGTCGACTTCGTAGGAGTAGAGTTCGCCGTGGGGGGCTGGCGAGATGTTTTTGGCTCGTCTACCGGGTGAAAGTCCGTGTTTTTCCCGAGTAAAAATAACCCAATCGTTTATTTTGAATCGATTTGAATCCGCTGGCATTGTTGTCTCCGTACGGCCATCAGCACTTGGGTGGCACTGGGAAAATCTTTGGGAGCTGGTCTTTCGAGACTGCTATCCCTTAGTTTTTGAAGTCTAGTGAGCTAAGTCTAGTCCAATCGGTGGTTTAGAAAGAGAATTATAGGTTTTTTCATAGAACCAAGGTGCCGATCCTCTGGGAGAGTTGCCAGTTGGTTGAAGAGTCTCTAAGCTGGGGGTTGGCCGGTAAAGAGCTAGTTGTTGGTTTCCTCGATCTTTGAACTGTAAACATTAGTGCTCTAGACGTTTGATCTCTAGACAATGGATCAGAAGCTCTAGACAATGGTTCTCAGTCGTGCTTCCGCGGGCAGTGCCGGAGTTTGGATTTCACTTTTTACAGACGAATGATCTATGTCGGACCACTGGAATTCATTGGCTAACTTGTTAGGTACACCGAATTTGAAGCCTCATAGCAAGAAGGGGGCAGCGGAAGAGGTTCAACCGGTTGCTGAAAATTTGCCGATTGGCGAGTCCCAGTTTGTCGTCGAGACGAAAGGGGTAGTGCCCAAACAGGCGAAGGACTCAGCGACGGGAGATGGGGCGAAAGCGAAGCGCATGCCACGGCGTGGAAAGAAGTCGGATGCGGCGGAGGGTTTTGCGAAGGAAGTTGTTATTGAAGCAGAGCCAGTGGCATCGGTAGAAACTGGTGGGGTGGTTGAAGCTGCGGACTTGTTAGGATTCCAAGATGTCTTGGATCGCCAGGAGTCGGAAAATCCGAAAATGTCCTCGAGCGATGAATTGACCGAGAAGCCGGTTTCCGTGTTGAGAAGTTCTTGGGATGCGGTGGCGAATTTCTTCGGGATGGGGGGGATTTCAGAAAATACTGAGCAACGTTCGGAACGCCCCCAAGCAGCGCGACGCAGTAGCGAATCTCCCAAGGGGCGAAGATCCGGGCGTTCTGAAGATCGTGATCGCGGAGCGGATCTGCAGGAGAAGTTAACTGAGGCCCCCGAGGGGCGGAGCGATCAAGGAGTTCTTGCGTCGGATGGTCCGGTAGATCGACGTGGTGAGCGGCGGCCGCCACGGCGTGGAGCATCGCAGCGAACCGAGCGCATCGACAGCGAAAACGTCCCGAAGGAGGAGGTCGTAAACGACATTGTGAAGGACGAAATAAGAGCGAAGCGAACGGAGCGCGGCGAGCGCGGAGAGAGGCCTACTCGCGGGAGGGCCGTTAGTGAACGCAGTTCCGAACGTGAAGTCCGAAGCCCAGAGCACCACGATGACCGAAGACCGGAGCGGGCGGACCGAAGACCGGAGCGCGATGATCGAAGACCGGAGCGCGATGATCGAAGACCGGAGCGCGATGATCGAAGACCGGAGCGCGATGATCGAAGACCGGAGCGCGATGATCGAAGACCGGAACGTGCAGATCGAAGACCGGAGCGCGATGATCGAAGACCGGAACGTGCAGATCGAAGGCCTGAGCGCGATGATCGAAGGCCTGAGCGGGATGATCGAAGACCGGAGCGGGCAGACCGAAGACCGCACCGGGAACCACGACCGGTTGAGCGTGGGTTTGGAGGGGGGCTCGATGATTTTGATGTCCCGAGTGATGAGTCGAATATTGTCGAAGGGTTTGACAAGGGGGTGGATTCAGGTCGATCTGAGCGGGCTGAGGGCAGGGGGGAGTCACGCAGGGGACGAGTTAGTCGGCGGGAAGAAGACCGTGATCAACAAGACCGTGATCAAGCCAATGAGGGGGATGGTCGTCGGCGTTCGGAATTGAGAAATAATTCCCGATCAGAGGCAAGGGATTCGGAGGACCTCGGTAGCTTTGACAGCAGTTCCGTTGAGGGTGACGATCGAGAAGACGCGCGGGTGCGTGCGGGTCGAATTCCGAGTTGGGAAGAGACGGTCGCTGTTCTGATCGAGGCGAATGTTGCGAATCATCGCAAGACGCCGTCGGGACCGAATCGGTCTCGGAGGGGGCGACCTAATTCCTAGTTTTGGTAGTTGCTCAGGATAGGTGTGGTTGTTTAGGATTGTTTGGGGTCGGCGGTGCCTTGGTCGACCTACCGCTTCTGCTATGTGATTCACTCGCCAAATCTCATCGTGCGTGGGGAATTCATCGGTGGCAAATTGTCACCTGCAGTGCGCAATCGCTTTGGGATCGCTTCCCGGGTGAGTTGCGTATTGCTTCTTTCGGCTTGATAGCCGCGATGATTTTGGGATACTAGTACCCCCCTTAAGAGTAGGGGGTTCCCCCAAATAGGCTGGTTGGGAATCAAAGCAAGGAGAACTGGATTTTCTCGTTCGTTCAAGTGGATCTTGGGCGATTGGGGAGGTCTTTTGAAATCGAAAGGGAGACGACAAGATGTACAAGAATCTCAATGCGGCGGCGCTTGGAATTTCTGGCCGTCAGAGCGAGTTGATTGAGTTGGCGATGACGTTTGGATTTCAGGGTTTGGATGTTGATGGGGTGGATTTGGAGAAGCGTAGTGCCAGAACGGATTTTGAAAGGGCATCACGTTTTTTATTGAGTTCGAAGTTGCATGTTAGTGGTTTTGAGGTTCCTGTGGATTTAGACGCTGAGGATTCGGTGTTTGACCAGGTGGTTCATCGAGTAGATTCGTTAGTATCGGTCATGGGGCGAGTCGGAGCGAGGGCGGGGATCGTACGTATACCAGCTGCGACGAATCGGAATGCTTTTCCGCAGTACTTTGAGTGGATTCGAGGTCGGATCGATCGATTGGCATCGGCGTTTGAGAAGCAGTCTGTCATACTGGGTCTGGAGTTTACGACTTACGCAGTGGCGAGGGAGGGAAAGCAGTACGCGTTTGTCCAAGATGTAGATGGAGCGATGGCATTGTTTAAGGCTTGCAGTTGCAAGTCTGTTGGTTTGGTGGTTGATACTTTTGATTGGACGGTTGGGAAGGGGACCTGGGAGCAGCTAGCGGAGTTATCGGGGAGTCGTGTAGCGGCTTTTCGAATTGCGGATCTTTCAGACAGTCCGTCAGTTCCTTCGAATGTTCCGGAGGCGAGAATGATTGCTGGGACGACTGGCAAGATCGACAATGCTCGTTTTGCAAAAGCGTTGCATGCTCAGGGTTATCAGGGTCCTATCACAAGTTATCCGTCCCCTTCTAACTTGGGGACGATTACCCGAGACACGATTGTATCGCGGGCTCAGGAGGTTTTGGACGAGACGTTGACCAAAGCGGGATTGCCCACGCATACGCGTCGACCGGACTTGGTCGTTGCGGACCAGACGGATACGAATTTTGACGCGATGGGCGTTGAAGCTTAGTGCGAATTGCTTGGGTATTGTTTTGAAAATGGGGGCTATGAGGGGCTAGGAAAAGCCCCTCTGGCCCCACGAATCTCGATTCTCCAGCTATACTAATGCCACTTTGAGTTGGATTAGAGATCGGGAAGTTGGGAGTGAGTTGGAATGTCGAAATTGACCCTTCGTGTGGTGCAAGGAGCCGACAGAGGTCGCGTCTTTGCGGACTTGAATCCACCGATTTCGATTGGTCGAGAGGAGGGGAACACGATCCAGCTTAACGATGAGAGGATCAGTCGTTTCCACTGCAAGATTTTGGCGGACAACCAGCATTTGGTTCTGACGGACTTGGAGAGTACCAACGGGACGAAAGTCAATGGGCAGGTGGTTCAGTTGCGGCTTTTGCGATATGGCGATTTGATTGTGATTGGCCGGAGTGTCTTGCTGTTTGGTACTTCGGAACAAATACGCTCTCGAGTCAATGAAACTTATTTGTTGCCGGATAGCAATCGTCCGGAGCCGACAGGTTCCGAGGCGGACTTCGAGTTGGATCCCGATCTACTGGATCCGGCGGAGAAGACTGGGGAGATACAGCGTATTCCTTCGCTCCCTGATCGATTGAGTCCGAGTCAGGCGGCGCAGTTGGCCGAGTTGCTGGAATACTTGCACTCTGGGATGGGTGAGGTTGTCGATGCGGTGCAAGTGACGGACAAGAAGGGGACGATATCTGTCGATATTAGCAAGTGGCAGGCGTTGTTGTTGGTTTACGGAAATCTTGCGGAGCTTATTCGGGGAATCTCTGATCCTGATTTTCGATTACCTGGTTAGTGGTCATGGGGGTTCGTGCAGTTGCAGGGGCGGATTTGCAGGGGCTTTAAGGATAGAGAAGGATTTGATTTCTGCGGATCATGAAATCTGACATGCCTTCATCGAGACGAGGATCGGAGAATGGGTTAAGGGAAGTATTGATGATTGCGTCGTAGACTTTTTGATTTCCGAGTAGTCGATTGAGATTTTTGGTTTGCCACAGTTCGGGGTAGTTTTTGCGTAGGGCACAAGCGATTGCTAGGCCAGTGGGGATAGGTTCAAATCGACTTCGGTCGGTGATGATCACTTCGATACCTTTACAAAGTTCGTTTGCATATTTGCTTGATGTTGGTGTGAATTCGACCGGTACGAAAGCTACGCCTGGGAGTCGCAGGGCATGTAGTTCTAGGGCGAGGGATTGGCCATCGATCCACGGTGCTCCGATCCATTGGAATGGGGTGTCGGAACCTCGTCCGACGGAGATATTTGTGGTTTCTAGCAAGCCGATACCGGGGTAAATCAATGCTTGGGTCAGGCTCCGCATATTTGGGGAGGGGTTGATCCAGGTTAGTCCTGTTTGGTCCCAGGACATGGTGCGATTCCAGCCTTCGCAGGGGATAACCTGCAGGTCGAGGTCTAATTTCAGTTCTTTGTGAGCGAGCTTTGCGAGTTCGCCGATAGTCAGACCGTGTCGTACGGGAAGCAGGTGGAAGGCGACAAAAGATTCTTTGCCTGGATCGAGCATTGGGCCGGTGACGCGTTCTCCTCCGAGTGGGTTTGGTCGATCGAGAACGACAAATTTTTTCTTGAGTTCTGCGGCGGCTCGCATGGCTTCTGCCATCGTGGCTGGATAGGTGTAGAAACGTGTTCCGATGTCTTGGATGTCGAAGACGATCGTATCGATATTTTCGAGCATTTCTTTGGTAGGTTTTCGGGTTTCGCCATAGAGGCTAAAGATCGTCAGGCCGCTTTGGCTCTCTTGGGCGTTATCGACTTTTGCGACATCGAGTTTCCCTTCGAATCCATGTTCGGGGCTAAAGAGAACTTTGAGTTCTACGTTTGGGGCTTTGTGAAGCAGTTCGACGGTGCTCGTTCCCATTCGATTGCGTCCGGTGTGATTGGTGATAAGGCCGATTCGTTGGTTTTGTAGGGGGAGGAAGTTTTGGGATTCGAGGACATCGATACCGCAACGTACGGTTTGCAGTGAGAGGTCTTGGCTCGGGTTGGGTGATGAGGTGGTTGGCGGATGGGTTAGGTTTGCGAAGGCGCGTACTGCGACGTTTGCGATTCGTCCTGCGAGAGGGTTAACAAGTCCTTTTCCGTTTGGGTGTACACGGTTGCTAAGGAAGATATAGTACAGTCCGGTACCGGGATCGATCCAAAGGACGGTTCCGGTAAAGCCCCCGTGTCCGAAGGCTTGTTCGGAGAACAGTTCACCTCGATTGGTGGAGTAGCCGGTACGTTTATCCCAACCGAGGGCTCGGATACCGGAGGGTACGATATAACCTCGTGTCATTCGAGCGATGCTTTGCGGCGCGAGGATTCGGGTGATTTGTTGATTGGATCGTCGATATTGCCCAGCTTGTAGTATCGTTTGGGCGTAACGTGAAAGGTCCTGAAGTGTTGAGAACAGTCCTGCATGTCCAGCGACACCGTGCAAAGCGTATG
>JBIJCS010000333.1:0-5691 GCA_044344575.1 Pirellula sp.
GTCGAATTATTGAGAAAAAACAAAGCTTGACTCGGGACGGTAGTTACTGAGCGTTGTTCAATATGACTCGCAGGATCAACGTAATCAAAGACCGAAAACGTGTCCTCCAACGCGGCGCGATTAATGTTCAAATAGATACTTCTTCTTGGTCCCTCCTTTGCTTGTGGAGGCCCAAAACGCATATCAAGCCTCGACGAACACGCCAACAAACTATCTCGAATCGGTTCCATCTCCAAACGCCGCAAATTCTGACGCCATAACCAGCGATTATCCGGGTCAATTTCCTCGTACCTCGAGTCCCTCGACGTTCTTCGATAAGCTTTCGATAACAAAATCTCCCGGTGTAACCATTTGAGCGACCAACCTTGCTCCATCCACCTCATCGCGAGATCATCCAACAATTCGGGATGACTTGGCTGCTCGCCCTTCAGTCCGAAATTCGATGGGCTCGCAACCAATGGCTGACCGAAGTGCCACATCCAAACACGGTTCACAATGACACGCGCCAACAACGGATGCCGCGAGTCCGTCAACCAACTCGCCAATTGCAATCGGCCACTTTGATTGCTCGGTATTTCCTTAAAAGCGAATGCATTCGCGAGAACCTTGGGCACTCCACGCGAAATTTTCTCCGCCCCCACCTTCAGATGATTCCCCCGCAAATGGATGGGTAAATCAACCATCTCTTTCGCTTCTTCCACTGCCATCGCTTTGTCAAAATCCGGCATACCCTTCTGCAGAGTTTCGAGTTCTTTCTGCACGGATTCGATCTCTTTTTTCATTTCATCCGTGTAAGGTCCGTCTTTGATCATCGCCGACGGATTTTCGGGAAGAGTCGTTAGCTTCCCCTGTGCGACCAAATCCTGATGAAGCCGAAGATGCAAGTCTCGGACAACTTGAGATGCCTGCTCAATTTTTCCCTGATGCAACTCTCGCTCTTGCTCTCTGGTTTTCGTTATCAGAGGCCTCTCCATCCAATTACTAACAAACGCTTGATCCGCCATCGTCCGTGTACTCATTAGAATACCGGCCAAAGCGAAGTAATCCTGCTGCGTAAATGGATCGAACTTGTGATCGTGACAACGTGCACACGAGAGTGTCACCCCTAACATCGTTCGAGAAAAAGTGTCGATCTGCTCGTCAACGATGTCAATCTGCATCTTTGCCTTATCTTGCTCCGCTAACATCTTGGGTCCTAACACCCAAAATCCGGTCGCCGTGATCAATCGATTACGAATCGTCTCATCTTCTGGGACGGGAAGCAAATCCCCAGCAATCTGCTCCATCACAAATTCATCAAACCCTTTGTCCTCATTCAAAACTTCGATCACCCAGTCGCGGTATCGCCATGCATTTGGCATCTCATGATTTTCATCCGCGCCGTTGCTGTTGGCATAACGGACCGTGTCTAGCCAATAACGAGCCCATCGCACTCCATATTGAGGAGATGCCAAAAGGCGATCCACCGCCCGTTCGTAACGCTCCTCCACACCATCGGAAAGGTAGTGTTCTATTTCTCCTGGCGTGGGAGGTAACCCCGTCAGATCAAAACTCAATCGTCGGAGTAAACTCAATGGATCGGCCTCCCCCGCAGCAGCCATCCCTTTTCTCTGCAACGCGGCATCGATGAAAACATCGATCCGGCTAGATGGTTCCTCACTCAAACTGCTCGTACCTACGATCTGAGCAAATAAAAGATCAACAATTCTTTTGTGCGATTCACTCTCAAGCCCCACTAAGGATTGAAACGCCCAATGATTCTTTACCAACTCCGGATCTACCCAAGGCTTTTTCGGCAACGAACCATTTTCCTCCCTGGGATCGAACGCACCTTCTGCTATCCACTTTTCAAAGTCCCTGAGAATCTCATCGCTGAGTTTCCCTTTCGGTGGCATCTGAGAATCCTCGTACCGCAATGCCTTGAGCAAAATGCTCTCACTAGGGCGTTTCGGTACTAAACTGGGACCAGAATCTCCGCCACGCAGCAACCCCGACCTCGAATCAACAAAAAGATTCCCCTGCACAATCTTCGAATCCGCCGAGTGACATTCGTAACAGTGCTCAATCAAAACAGGGCGTATGCGAGATTCAAAGAATGCTAAACGTTCGCTTGTGATCGCCTCCGTCGAGTTTTGGGCAAACGACGCACTGCTGTAAAACAGACCCGCAAAGCACGCGAAAAAGCCGTTTAGCAACAAACGCTTCGCGTTCCCCGAGAATCCCGAACGCAAGGTCGCAAATGAAAACAGACTCCATGTCATGCGCTTTCCCCTGGCAAACATCCTGTCCTCACACGCGTAAGAAATCAAATCATCCGAACATGCCTTAAGCAAGCAGTTCATTTATCACTCGCGCCGGCTCAACTCCGGTTAACCGCAAGTCCAATCCTTGGTTCTTGAAGGTAAACCGCTCGTGATCAATCCCGAGAAGATGCAGAACGGTGGCGTGAAAATCACGAATGTGTACCGGATCTTTCACAATGTTGTAAGAAAAGTCATCGGTCTCTCCATAGATGGTTCCACCCTTAATCCCACCCCCAGCCATCCACATCGTGAAACAACGGGGATGGTGATCGCGACCGTAATTATCCTTCGATAATCCACCCTGCGAATAAATAGTTCTGCCGAACTCTCCACCCCATACGATCAACGTGGAATCAAGTAACCCACGACTCTTCAGATCGGTGATCAAACCATAGGTCGCGCGATCAATATCTTTGCATTGTGACGGTAATCGAGCATTCACATTTCCATGATGATCCCAATTGTTCAAGTAGATTTGCACAAATCGCACATCGCGTTCCACCATGCGCCGTGCTAGTAACGCTGCATTCGCAAACGTCCCTGGCTTTCTGGCCTCTTGCCCATAAAGCTCCATAGTTGACTCCGGCTCGTCTGAAATACTGGTGAGTTCAGGAACGCTCGATTGCATCCGAAACGCAAGCTCATACTGTTGGATACGTGTATGGATCTCCGGGTCACCAACCGCGCGGAAATTCATCTCGTTGAGCGATTTCAATCCATCAAGCGTCTTTCGACGAATGTCGGTTGGTACTCCCGTTGGATTGTTGATGTAGAGTATAGGATCTCCCACTGACCTAAAAGAACACCCCGCATGCTCACCGGGCAGGCATCCTGACGACCACAATCTTGCAGAAATCGCCTGGATCTGCTCCGTATTCGTAGGCTGTGCAACCAAAACCACGAAGGTCGGTAAGTTGTGGTTCATCGACCCTAAACCATACGATAACCACGAACCAATACACGGACGCCCCGTGACCATGTTCCCTGTTTGCATATAAGTGATCGCCGGCTCATGATTGATCGCCTCCGTATTCATCGACCGAACAAAACACAAATCGTCTACAACTTTTGCTGTCTCCGGCAGCAATTCCGTCATCCACATCCCACTCTGACCATGTTGCGAAAACTTGTATTTCGAAGGTGCTATAGGGAAACGTGACTGCCCACTGGTCATTGTTGTTAGCCGCTGACCATTACGAACCGACTCGGGCAAGTCCTTATCGTACCAGTCATTCATCTGTGGCTTATAGTCGAATAAGTCCATCTGCGCCGGACCACCTACCATGTGCAAGTAAATCACACGCTTCGCTTTGGGAGCAAAGTGTGGCAAAGTTCCCAGTCCACCGAGTGCAGTCCCATCCTGGTCTCCACCGAAAGAAGACTCCCCGACACTACCGACTAACCCAAGCGACGCAAGCGCAGCGGCCCCCAGAACGTTTCCACCCTTGCGAAAAAACTGCCTACGAGTTTCACTACGCACATACTCAGCGATGAGTGGATGCACACGAGAAGCACGGAATTCGGATTCGCTCGAAGAAAACATACCAGATTCGTTTTTCATTTGGTGATCGCCTCATCGAGGTTCATCAAGAGGTTTACGGTCATCGTCCAGGCAGCTAATTCAGCAGCATTCAGGGACTGAGGCGAACGCGTGGCACCAACAGCCAATAAGTGCGCCGACGCTTGCTCATCCCCACGATAAAAAGCTAATAATTCACTTAGGGTCGTTTGCACAACTCCCAATTCCTCTCCACGCAATGGACGTGCCAGGAGTTTATTCGAAATCAACTGCAAACGTGGTACAACCTCGTTTGCATCAGGATACGTTTCCATCGTTTTTTGTGCGAGCAAACGCGCTGCTTCAATAAACTGCACATCATTCAACGTGACGAGCGCTTGCAATGGCGTGTTGGTTCGTTCTCGTTTGACGGTACAGACTTCACGTGCAGTCGCATTGAAAACCTCCATGTTCGGTGGAGGTGCAGATCGCTTTAGAAATGTGTAGATGCTGCGCCGATAAAGCCCCTCACCGCTATCTGCTACGTAATCCCTTGTATTGCTACCTGGCATCGCAACCGCCTCCCATACCCCCGGCGGCTGGTAGGGCCTAACACTCGGACCACCAATCTTTTGAACCAGCAAACCGCTCGCCGCCAACGCACCGTCACGGATCATCTCAGCATCCATTCGGAACCGTGGGCCGCGCGCAAGTAATTTATTCATCGGATCGATGGCTTGTTTTTCGTTCGAAGCACTTGCAGTCTGCCGATAGGTCGAACTGGTGACCAATTGACGGAAAAAGTTCTTGACGTTCCAACCATCTTCACGGAATGAAATCGCTAAATAATCAAGAAGTTCAGGATGAGTAGGTAACTGCCCTGTCACACCAAAGTCGCCTGCGGAGGGCACTATCCCGTTTCCAAAAACTTCTTGCCAAAAACGATTCACGGTCACCCGGGCAGTCAATGGATTAGTTGGATCAAGTAGCCATTGAGCGAAGCCCAGCCGATTCTTAGGAAGATCTTCCTTCCACGGATGCAGGACCGCCGGTGTTCCAGGAGCAACCTCGTCAGCCCTCTTATCGTAGTCCCCACGCATCAGAACGTAGGCTTTCGGTGCCTCGCTCTTTTCATTCATCACATGTGCAATCGTACCACGCTTGAGAATATTTCCCTTCTCGTCGACCAAAGCCTGATGGGCCTGCGCCAAGCCTGCATACGACGGATCTCTGGATGTCAGGTACCAAGAAAATAACTCCTCGTTTTCCGCATCCGCCCGCTGTGGCTTGGACACTAAATACTGACGTCTCGGTAGCTCATAAACTGCATTCCGTTCCTCTGTTGTTAGAGTCCTATTGTAAAAGCGAATGTCTTGCAACTTTGCATCCGTCGTCTGTCCTGTCGCGTGTCGTCGACCAAGCCGTAGCGGAACGGAGGTACGGATTGTTTCTGAGAGCGCGTTGCTTGAGACATTCTTTGGGGCTTCTTTACCATCGATAAAAATGGAAACCCCTTCCGCTTTCGATGAACCGTCATAAGCAATTACCACATGATTCCACTTCGAAGCGGACAACCTTTGATTCGACACTACTTTGATGGCATTCTCCGGCCACTTATGGATGATATGCGTACCGACATTACCATTTTCCAGCCAAATATCCCAACCCCGATAGGAATTCCCATCGTCCATCCTCGCTAACAAACTTCCACCTTGATTATCGTTGGCAGGTTTGACCCAAAGGGTCACGGTAAAAGGCTCGTTGCGCTCCCGGTCTGCTACCTCAAAGGTCGGGAATAGATCGTTTTTAACCTGCCAAGCTGATTCACTCAGATGCCCAGGGGCAAACAACGCATCCGAGGGCAAATCAATGTGCTGCATTTGGCCTTGA
>JBIJCS010000334.1:0-5686 GCA_044344575.1 Pirellula sp.
AAAGGAATATCGTCGTTTCGGCGGGCGATCACTAACGGCATCAGGGCGTGTATCAATCATTCGCCAATCGCGCCGCGAAGTCCGAAATGGATTCTTCTCCGACTGCGCATACGGTGGCAATGAACATACAACGTCGCCAAACGGTGAGCGCTCCGCAACATGCACCCGAACCGTATCTCTCCTCGCCAATAAATCCGTATCAAGCTCCTTGGGCACATGCAACTCCCGAAACGGCAGCGAGCGACGCTGGTAATTGTAACGATCCCCCGGTTGCCAGCTTCCTTGCCCAGGTCCATCAACGTAACGGTGTACTACCGTAGCACGGATGTAAGGTGGTTGGTTGGGACGATATGTCTTTCCTGTTGACTCATTCGTCAATGTCATGCGAAACGCTGGGGCGTCATTCTGCAAGATCTTACCAATGGTCGAAAAGGAAATCTGATCGCTAAACCCAACCCGATTTCCTCCCCAACCTAATCCTTCGCCTTCCCAAGTCTCACTGTACAGTCGAGGTAGCATGTAAAAGAAGCCAACCGAAAATACAAGCATTGCTGTCGCAAAAGGCAAAATGCTTCTCCACCATCCCACCGGCATGTAACTCTGGCCAGAAACGAAAGACGCTCCCTGCGTGGCTTGAAACTCCAAACCTGATGCCCGTACTGTGGGTGTCTTTTCCCGCCCAAGCCAATGCACGACTCGTGCAAACCAATTGGTTGACTCCGTCAAGGATTCATTGTGACGCTGATAGGAGACATACTGAGCAAGCGCCATCAATGCGGCACTTCCCACCGCCAAGACCGGCAACATCAAGATCCCATACAGCACGTTGTCATTGACCAGCGCAGCGACCACCAATTCCAATAGTAGGAACACTCCCCACTGCTCGAAGACTCGTGTCTCTTTCTTCTGAAAATACAAAGGCAACTGTACGTACACCAACAGATTCCCTACCCATAACAACCGATCGGGATTCATATTGGTGACAAACTCATACCCTGCCAACAATGCTCCCAAAATCATCCCTGCATACACGACATAACGAGGCAAGACAAAAATACCCGTTCGATCCGTAAGAAAATAAGCTGCAGTCGAACAACAGATCACGAGCGCAGGCAAATACCAAGAATTCTGCCCAAGACCGACAAGCAATGCGGCAATCGCAGAAAACAAACCAAAACAAAAGGTCAATCGTCGAAAGTTGTACTGCTGGTTCGTTACCATTCTAAACCACCTTCGTAAACTACCTCCAACCAAACAAACGCTCAATACGATGGATTATCCACAACAGCGTCCCCAAGAGGAACAGCAAGACAATCAACACCCAAGGTGCTATCGTTGCGGGAAATATCCATTCGCGTGCCATCCCCCACACACGCTTCCAATCCAACATCAAGTATACCGACGCGGCACTCAAATAGGGTCCAAAAGGAGTCCGGTTGTCCCCTGTTAGCAACAATCGAATCAAAACAATCACAATTCCAAAGAGCGGTGCTAAAAAGAACGCTAACCACACCAACTGCCAACCCAGAAATGCACCCACCATCCCCATGAGCATCACGTCGCCAAACCCCAAAGCCTCCATCCCCAAAACTTCAGTCGCGACAATACGAAAAGCCCATACCAGAAACCCTCCCAAACACATCCCCACCATACTGCTTACCAACCGATCCCAACTTTCGGTAGACAAAAGGAAATAACCGGTCGGCAACAATATCCAGCCAGCCAACAAGAGTATTCCAACCACCCGCAAATTTCCGGCTTGCCAAAAACGAACCCAAGCATACACAAAGGCCTTCTTCCACCCTCGCCGGGTGATCCATGGAAAGTCCACCAGTGATAAGCATCCTAAAGACCAACAAAAGAGCACTAACAACAAAGAAAAGAGTTGCCCCTGTCGCCATGCTTCTGGAATACTCTCCGGCGAATTCGCGTGTAATGTTCGAGTAACCTGCGTAAAGGGAGGTTCAATCAACTGAACATGCTCGAGGAAATTCCATCCATAAAAAAACGTGGAACCCACTAATCCAATCAACGTGCCAGGTACCGTGACCACATCGGGTATCATCCGCTCATCAAAGTCGATAAACGTGGCAATCGTCAGCAAAAATAACAAGATGACCAAACTGATGTACTGCGCCCATAACCACGTCGTGGCTTGTCCACCTACCCAGACATTCACTTCGTCAGGTACACCATTACCTTGCTTCAGCCAATGAAAAATCCCCACGATTACCCATGGGAAAAGCAGCTCAATCAACGCAGGTCTGACCCAAAACCAACGACCAAATTGCTGGACATCCTCAGGACGCTTGGATCTCAAGTACCAACCAACTACCGGAATCCGCTCCGCCCAGTGAAGCTTGCCTAGCTCCCCGGTTCGCTTCTGCCACGACGAAATCGCAGGGGATGAATACGACCATCGATAGATCGCGTCATTGATCCAAAGACTGACAAGGACCCCAGCTGCGAATAGTAACACGAAGAGCCCAAATGGTTCAAACATTCTCTCTCCCCATGTTAAGGACTACCGAAGAGTCAGACACTCCGCTGCCGACCGCTTGCATTGTAATCGAATTGCGTCTCAACCGGTTCGACCTACTGTATTACGCTGGGTACTCTACTTGCTATAGCCTACCAACTATATGGTCCATCACCTGCTGTATACGACAATCTAAGTCATCAGTGTCCGGTACCATTTCCCTATCTGCGACGCCACTTCCTCAGGGCTATAGTCGTCCACTTCAATGCTCCAGTCGGCAGCATCGCTATACAACGGTTCGCGTACCCGCATCACTTGCTCTATCTCACTGACCACATCTTTACCAGTCAAACTTGGGCGTACATTCCCCGCCCCCTCATCCTTTCCGATTCGCTCGGCTAACGTGGCGTGTGAACATCGCAACCAGACTGTCCAGCCCGATTCACGCAGAATTCGACGATTCACCACTCGCAATATCGCTCCGCCCCCAAGAGAGATTACACTGGCCTCGGACTCGATGCATGCTTTCAAACACCCAGACTCGACGTCGCGGAAAGCTTCCTCTCCATGATTCTTGAAAAAACCTGAAATCGGTTCGCCAAGAGAAAGCTCGATTTGGTGATCCAAATCAAGCCAAGGCAAGCTTAATGCGGAAGACAGCAACCGTCCGACAGTGGTCTTTCCACTGCCTCGGTACCCTATGAGAAACAGATGCCGGCGAGAATTACGAGAGGTCAAGCGACTTCACCAGCCTATTAGATCGCTAATCTAGCCAACGATGGAAGTGATCTTCACACGCGTGTACTTCTGGCGGTGACCGGTCCGAGCGTCAAAGTTCTTGCGCCGGCTGAATTTCTGAATGAACACCTTCTTGCCTTGCTCAAGCCCGACAACTTCGGCCTTTACAACCGCACCAGTGAGCGTAGGCTGACCGAGTTTCAATCCAGCGTCGCCGCCAATCGCCAAAACGCGGTCAAAATCCAACTTGTCACCAGTCTCGGCTGCCTCTCGGAAGTCGATGTCCAACAACAATCCCTCGGTGACTTTGTATTGACGGCCGCCGTCGCTAATGATCGCGTACATGATTTTCAAGCTGATCCAAAAAATGCAAATTCCAACAAATCGGGAAAATCTAGGTCGAGGAGTTTAACCTCCCTCCCCCTTTCCGTCGAGTCCATTTTGTTCACATCACCCCTCTCCATTTCCGTTTTCCCCCAAGCAGTTCACAAGCAGAATTCCTCCGCTACATTTCAAGCATGCCAGATTTGAATCCTGCACAAGCCGATGCCGTGGCCACCCTCGGCGGTCCACTCCTAGTTCTCGCCGGTGCCGGGACTGGGAAAACACGCGTTGTTACGTTTAGAGTAGCTAATCTAATAAAGCACAAAACCGCTCCTGATCGCATCCTAGCCGTCACCTTCACCAACAAAGCTTCCCTGGAAATGCAGGAGCGGATTGGTCACCAACTCAAATTACCCAAACGGGTAAAACGTGGCCAAAAACCGGTACCAAGACCCCAAATTGGGACATTCCACTCCCATTGCGTGCAAATCCTTAAGCGGTGGACACATGCATTGGGGTACCCGGATAAATTCACCATTTACGACCGTAGCGATGCGGAAAGTGTCGCTCGGACCGTCCTGCGAGAAATCCGCGTCCACGAAAATACCCTCTCCCCAGCCGACTTCCTCAACATCGTCAGCCGCTGGAAAAATGCTGGAGTCCGCCCCGACCGGGCTGACTCCGCCGCCGTCAACGATCAAGAACATATCGCCGCAAGCGGTTTTCGCCGCTACCAACGCGCCCTGAAACTTCAAGCCGCCTTTGATTTCGATGACCTTTTGGTCTACGCCGAGCAACTGCTGACGGAGAACGAGCAAGTCCGTCTCGCAGAATCGCAACGCTACGACCATATCCTCGTCGACGAATACCAGGACACCAACGGATGTCAGTACCGCATCATCAAGGCACTTGCGCAAGACCACCGCAATCTTTGCGTTGTCGGCGATGATGATCAGTCGATCTACGGATGGCGAGGGGCAGAGGTCAAGCATATCTTGAATTTCCGCAAGGATTGGCCCGAAGCCAAAGTCGTACGGCTTGAAGAAAACTATCGTTCCACGGATGCCATCCTAAGCATGGCTAACCGCTTGATCGTGTTCAACCGCGAACGACACGACAAGGTCCTTCGACCTGCTCGCCCCAACGGAAAACCTCCGCGCGTCCTTCAGTTTCCCGGTGAGAACGAAGAAGCGAAGGGGGTCGTCGAAGAAATCGCTGATCGAATGAAACGAGACAAATCCGTCTCTGCAGGTGACTTCGCAATCCTATTTCGAACCAACGAACAACCGCGCCCTTTCGAAATGGAGCTTCGACGGCAAAACGTCCCCTATGTCATCACGGGAACACAGTCCTTCTTCGACCGCAAAGAAGTCCGTGACTGCCTCGCTTATCTGCGTTGGATCGATACACCGGACGACGAACTTGCCTTGCTGCGTGTGATCAATGTTCCACCGCGTGGATTGGGAGCCGGTAGCGTTGACAAACTCTTGGCACAAGCAGTTAGCACCTCCACGAGCGTCTGGAAAGTGATGAACGATTCTGCATTTGTAAATACACTTCCAACCGCAGCTCAACGAGGTATCGAAACCCTCAGATCGCTACAAAAACAATATAGCCAAGTGTTTCACAGCCAACCTTCGGCAGCAACGGAACCAGAATCAGCCCCCTTCGATCTCAACTTGACCCCTCCGATAGACGACTCGGAATCGAACTCCGTAGAGCCAGATAGCAGCGATGACGCTAGCCTCATGGCAGACGGGCTGATGCAATTGCTCAACTCGCTCAAGTATCGAGAGGAAATCGAGAGACTCTACAGTGACCCCGAGGAGTCTGCCATGCGCATCGCCTCCCTCGAATCTGTCTTCAATGCTATCGGCCAGTATGAGTTCAGCAACGCAGAACCCACCCTCGATGGTTTTCTGACCTCCGTCACTCTCTCTGGACGCGAAT
This sequence comes from Pirellula sp., assembly GCA_044344575.1. Classification (GTDB taxonomy): domain Bacteria; phylum Planctomycetota; class Planctomycetia; order Pirellulales; family Pirellulaceae; genus JBKCUI01. The sequence continues at coordinate 5,492 of JBIJCS010000334.1, forward strand.
ACGGTAGCTCAAAAGAAAAGAACCAAGGGCTCAATGCAGTCTCGCTGATGACTTACCATAGCGCGAAAGGTCTTGAATTCCCCATCGTCTATATGATCGGAATGGAGGAAGGAGTACTGCCTCACCGACGATCGATCTCCGAAGAACTAGACAGCGTCGACGAAGAACGCCGCCTCTGCTACGTCGGTGTCACTC
>JBIJCS010000335.1:0-5681 GCA_044344575.1 Pirellula sp.
TCTTTATCCCGGATAACGATTGAACCGATTCCTCGATCTTCTGACAAATTCCACTCTCCACCTCATCCGGTGTCGCTCCCGGATAGGGAACCGTCACCAAAATCACCTCAAGCTGAAACTCGGGAAATGTCTCTCGACGCATTCCGAAGAAACTCGCTAACCCACCGACAAGAATCGCAACGACAAGGAAGTTAATCCCTGCCATATGCTTCACTGCCCAACGCACTACTCCGTTCATGGATTGCTACCTTTCATCGCCTTGGGGGCCTTGACCTGATCCGTCCCGTCACCAATCAAATTCGCCAAGGGTGTCGTAACCAACAGTGAGTCAACCTGCAACCCTTCAATCGCTTCTGCTACCCAATACTCCCGGTTCTCTAGCGTAGGCACCCGAACCACGTTGATCGTCTTCACTCCATTGACCACCCGCACACGTCCCGCTGTCCAATCCAAGACGGTTGGCAAGTTTTCAGCTGCCGATTCACTTACCGTCTCGCTGATCTTCTTGCCACTCATCAGCGACTCATCAGGCTCAAATACCCATACTTGCCCGCCTGGACGTACCGCCAGTTTCGGTAACAACACCAACGATCGTTTCGGTTTGGTCTGTATCTTCACATCCACAAACATCCCGCGAACCAATGCAGGTAGCCCACCATTGTCCTCCTCTGTGATCGGTTGGCCATTGCGTTTCACATCCCGAGGATCCTCCACGGTGATCCGCACAGGCACCGTTCGACTCTGCGCATCTAAGCCAATCCCCTCATATCGACTCAAATGACCATGCCATTGATAAGTCAAATCGCTGCGCCCAGCTACCTGATATGAAATTTCTACTGGTGTAGGAGGCAACTCGTAACTCGAAGCTCTCATCACTTGCGACGAGGGATCCGCCGTCGCGTTCGCATTAAGCTGATCTAACACCAACAACAACTGGTCCGTGCGAAGATTGCAACTGACTTCCACTCGATCCGTATCCTCGATCACGAATAATTTGTCCCCTCGCTGAACGTAGGAATCCTCTTGCACCGATTCACTGACGATCACCCCTGATATCGGAGACTTCACCTCTGCTCTCTCCAAATTGGTTTGAGCCTGTGACAACTGCGTATCCGCTAACTTCTCCGCTAACTCAATCCGCGTACGACGGGACTCCAGCAATTGCAACTGATTCTGCAACGTGACGACTTGGTTGGTCGACGCAAGTAAACGACTACGGGCCTGATCACGCTCAGTGTCACTCGCTACCCCTTGAGGTAATGCATCTAATCGCTTGATCTCTTTTTCTTGTAATAACAACTCTTCCTCAGCAACCTTCATCGACCGCTTGATGTTCGATAACTCCTGGTCCAACTCCCGCTGCTGCGCGTACTCCGACTCCTTCATCGCTGTAAGCCGCTCAACCTCCAACTCATAGTCTCTCGGGTTCAATCGAAAAAGCACATCACCCGCGTGCACGTACCTACCAATCCGACACAGTTCGCTCTTGTAGATCACTCGCCCGGCAACCTCCGCCGCAATCGTCAGTTGCCGGTACGGAACCACCGTTCCAGACAGCTGGATATCAAGTGTCTCTAGACCCTGAAACGCAGCGACTGATTCCGTACTGACGATCGGTAAGCGACTTAAATAAACTCGCGGATCTGACGGATCCTCCGCAACCTGCTCGGGCTTCTGAACCCCTAACTTTTGGAAGATCGCTACGCCAGCCAACGCAACGAGAATCGGTATAAACAAGCCAATAAGCCACCCGTAAAGGGGGTTTGGTTTTCTGGATTTCATGAAACGCATCGCTCGATAGGAAACAAGAACTTGAGCGATCCATAGTAGTAACCCTCGCGAATTTTGACAGGTCCATAAACAAAAGACGCACGGGAGTTCTTCCCGTGCGTCCATGTTTTTTGATTGAAACGGTCAAACCGTAACCAATACCTTTAGACTTCGTAACCTGATCGGTACGCAGGCTTGATCATCGCGTCGAATTCACTGGTTCCCTTGACCTTGAGATTCGCGGCGTCCCATTCAAGCTTCTGGCTGGAGACTTGCTCACCGGCAGTCTTCGCCTGACCAGCTGCCCAAACAGCCAAGTTACCTAGAAGAATCACCTCGGTCATCTTGCCAGCGTAGTTTGCGAAATTGGACCAAGTCGGCTTACCTGTTTTGATCGCAATTGCGAATTCCTTGAAGTGCCCAGGGCTTCGCTCGAAGTCCACTTCCTTGTCGGCAACCCCGATGAACTCGCACTCCGCACCGTAGTCGTTCGGAGAATACATCTTGCCCTTATCACCCAGGATCAACAATCCACTGTCACTGCGTTTGCGACCATCCAACATCTCCGGAGCAACTTTGTTACCTCCGTCATACCAAGTCATCTTGATCGGCGGACGCTTATCCGTCGCTGCAAACTCAAAAATGATCTTCGACGATCCTGGGAAGGTCTCACCGTTGTGACCGGTGGTCGTTGCCTGAACGCTCACTGGGTTCGTCAAATCGCAACCCGCAAATGCAACGTTCAGTGTATGGCAAGCCATATCACCTAATGCACCCGTACCAAAAGCCCAGAACCCACGCCATTTGAATGGATGGTAAGCCGCGTTGTAGGGACGCATCTCGACAGGACCGATGAACTCATCCCAGTGCAAGTTCGCTGGGACTGGTTGTTCTGCCGGACGCGGAATGCCTTGTGGCCATACCGGACGATTCGTCCAAATATGAATCTCTTTCACGTCACCTAAAATCCCAGACTTGAGCTTCGCCGCAGCGGATCGAAGTCCGGAGCTCTCGGAGCCTTGATTCCCCATCTGTGTTGCAGCCTTCGAATTCGCTGCTAACTCAGCAATGCGGCGCGCTTCCCAAATGGTTCGCGTCAACGGCTTCTGCGTGTAACACGCCTTGCCCATCTTCAAAGCCATCGCGGTGGCAACAGCGTGCGTGTGGTCAGGTGTACTAACCGTCACGGCATCAATATCCTTGCCAACCTTATCAAGCATCTTGCGGAAGTCATGGAATGTTTGTGCGTCTTCGAAGTCTTCATCCTTCTTGCGCTCTCCAAGCGTGTTATCGTCAACATCGCAAATCGCGACGATCTTTCCATTATTCGCAGCATCCTTGGAATCGCTGGAACCCTTTCCACCTACACCGATACAAGCGAATCGGATCTCTTCTAATGCGGAACGGCTTTGTTTCGGTGCAATCCCCCCAGCAACCCAATATCCAGCCGATACGGCTGTGGTGGTCTGAAGGAAACGACGACGATTTCGTGTAGTCATGGCAACTCGTGCAGTGAATGTGAGGAATTAAATTAGAGCTGACCTGCCCAAAAGCAGATCCCAAACCTGTACAGGTTAACCGAACCATGCACAGAATTCAAATTGTATAGGCAATCGCACCTTTCCCGTTGATACCGATTTCAAGGATTGCGAAAGCTTTCCAGGATTTTTCCCATAAATTAGCTTCAACCGGGCTGTTTTCCATCGTTCCACAGTGCCGAAACCTCGAACAAGCCTGGGTTGAAATCCCTCCAGATTTCCCCCGTCACAGGAATTCCCCAAGTCCCGATGCCATCGGCTTCTTCGGACATCGATCCCAAGTATCCAACCAAGGTGGTTTTACAATGTTCCTTCGCCCCAGCAATCTTTACCGTGCATTCTTTTGCGCCGTCGGCTTGGTCATGATCATCGTGGGACTCGAATGCCTCGCTATCGATAGCGCGATGCTTGCCCCCGGCATCCTCGAAGATGCTAAACCCCTCGGCCCTGATTCCAATGGTTGGTTCTCTTCTCAACCATCCTTGCCCCAAGGGAAAATCTTCCGTCCCCGAGATTGGTTCCCTTGGTCTATGCTCGCGGGCGGAAGCATCGTTGCAATCTACGCTCAAGCCGTGCGCACTGTCGGATAGCCATTAACCGGGTAGCGATCCTGTTATCCCAGCAATGCTCTGCTAATCGCGAAGAGGTCGCTTGTTGCTTCGTTGCGCAACCCAAGACCAGAGAATCATCGTCATCTCGGCGAGTATGGAGGTGACCCGAACGATCACCGTCGCTAACAATGCTATCGGCTCAGCGACAACCGATGACATAACCCAAGTCGACGCCAACTCACGGGCCACTGCCCCGCCGGGCAGCAATGAGATGAATCCAACAAAAGCCCCTAAACTCATACTCGCTACACATACAACCCATAGGTGAAACAAGCCGGCGATCCCCTGGCCTGCCATCAATAGATCGACTGGCATCTGACCACCGACCGCCATCTGACCAACTACTTGCATCGCCTCTTCCGAAATACCGTAGAGGACCGCAGGACGCAAGGCAAGCATCACCAGCCATAACGAAGTGCCTTGCAGCAACCAACCCAACATACTGGCAAACACCGTTCGAAACATCATCTGCCCATCGATCGCCGCAGCAATCTTCGGCGGCATCTTTCCTATCCGACTCTTCGCAACCCGGTGCACAACCCATCGAAACGGATATGGCAATAACGCAACAATCGCAAACGGAATGCTGATCAACGAGGCGATCCGCAAACTATGAGGCACCTGCACAAACTGAACCAAAATCGCCCCAAGCAATGCTCCAGAAGCAATTGCCGTTAACGTTTCAATAAACACACTCAAAATGGCTGGTCGCGCTGCGACCCCATGCCGATGCAACGCACCCACACGCAGGATTACCGCCATCGCTTTTCCAGGTACATACTTTCCAAAATGCCCAAGAAAATAAGCGTAGAACGAGTCCCTCCAAGCAATCTTCTGACCGAAGTCATCCAAAATCTTTTGCCAAGCGATGCAAGCTGGCATCAACGCTGCCATCCCGCTCAGCACACTGATGACCAACATCATCCAACCGACCTTCTGCCAGTCCAGGGAAACCTCCGAAGCTGCAATCTGCCCCCAAGCTTTTCTAAGCGTCATCCAAAAGAAAAACCCAACAATCCCCAAGATCAACAACCGCAGGGCGAATGACAAAGTAGGTCGTAATCCTGCTGGCCCCTTTGCATTTGATACTTCGCTCACGCTACCCCCGAATTCCTTTTGTTCATCAATTATTTATCGTTGATCGATATTCTTCTGTGGATCCGTGCACGAACTTAAACCCAGTGTTAGATTAAGTGACGGTCCGTAAGGGATCCCATAGCAAACACACTACGAACTGATTTGGAGCCACAACTCTTGGCACGATACATATCCTTCGCTGTTCTATTCGCGATCCTGATCCTTATCGGTGTTCTATTCTACAAGGTGATGGTCGGTTTTTTTATCCCTGTTTTCATCGCCGTCGTTTTAGTCGTCGTCTTCCAACCCCTACACCGCTGGGTTCTGAAAAAAGTCAAAAACCGACCACATCTTGCCGCGACCCTGACAACCTCGTTGATCGCAGGGAGCGTCCTGATTCCTACCGCTGTAATCCTCACACTCGCTACCGTTCAAGGTATTCGGCTTCTCGAAGATCTCAATGAATCCAATATCCGAATCGGTTTGAGTCGCTTTCGCTCGAATCCCTACATCAACTTAGAATCCCCCGTCGCCAACCAACTCCGTAGCATTGATGCAAAGGTGCACGAAATCCAGGACGTCGTCTCCAGTGCAACAAACTATGCCGATGTCACTGACCCACGCGGACGAATGGCCGGCGATATCGCGGATATCCAAAACCGCCTTCAAGAAATCCCCGACGCGA
>JBIJCS010000022.1:0-18609 GCA_044344575.1 Pirellula sp.
ACGTTTAGCTCCTTGAGCAAACTCGGCAACAACCCAAATATCGGATCCACAACCAATTTCGCTTTTCCATCGCGAAGTCGTTGCTGTAACTGTGCCACCGGGTCGCTCGACTCCGTTGCACTGTAACGAATCGGCGCGAGATCAAAACTATCCTGACCCAATGCACTACCTGACACACACCCGTGTGCGGCAAACAACATCCAACACAACCATCGCCCCATCAAGTCCCACCATTGGCACACAACACATCGATAAGGCAATTGCGTTGCAATCATCATGCTCACCCATTCTCTGCAGTATCGTGACAGTAAACACTCTTGGGACATTGCCCCTATCCAGGCCACTCACAAGCCTAGCACTGAGCCTTTTTGAAACGCGTACTAAACTACTCGTCAATTGTGGACATCCAAATCCACAAAAGCAAGCGACCTCAACAAAAGGTTCAGAAAAACGGGTGCGACCAAACGAAGCAAACGAGGAATTGCAGAGTCGATGGCGACGGCTTAAAGTGAGCGTCCGCCCTCTCTATTCACTTGAGTAATACTACACAGGAGTTAAAAATGCGACGTCAAAGTTTCCGAGCCATGGTTTTGGCAGGTTTGGGTTTATTCGCCGGATGGTCCCTTGAAGATTCGGTTCTTAGCACTGCATCTCGTGCAATGGGGCAAGTGGCCATCGGAACCTCCCTGTATTATGGCGGTGACATCGTCACCATGCGCGGAACGGAACCGGAATATATCGAAGCATTAGTCGTACGTGATGGCAAAATTCTGTTCACTGGTTCATTCGCGGAAGCGAAGAGCAAAGCCGGAGCGGAGGCCAAACAAGTGAATTTGGACGGCAAAACGTTATTGCCAGGTTTCATCGATACGCACGGGCACTTTGTTTATTTTGGCAAGAACCTCGTCGATGCCAATCTGTTCAAGTGCTCTGATATCGCTGACTTGCTCGGTCGAATGAAGCAGCAAGCCGCGCGGACCCCCAAAGGCAGTTGGATCGTCGGATTCGGCTATCAACCGCGAGAGATGAAAGAAGGGCGACCACCGACCATCGAGGAATTGGATCAAGTTTCCGCAGAGATTCCAGTTATGGTCGTCGACTCGTCAGGACACTTGGGAGCCGGCAACAGTGCTGCATTTCGCGCAGCAGGGGTCACAGCCGACACGCCTGATCCCACCGGCGGTGCATTCTCACGCAAGCCAGATAGCAAAGCGTTAGCTGGACCTATGGAGGAAACGGCTCTTAATGCCGTCCGCTCGCAACGCCCACCGTTTTCAACAGAATTAGCAGCCCAAGCGATTCTTGGGGCTTCGAAGGTCTGGGCCAGCTATGGACAAACCACTGCGATGGAAGCGGGATTAGGTCTTGGCAACGATGACATTGCGATTGTCACCCATGCGATTGATGCAAAGCTTCTACCAATTGACTTGTACATCGCCGCAAAAGATTCTGCACTCGATGATTCCTTGGCCGCGTCGTATTCCATCGCATCGCAGTACAATCCGCAAGCCGGCGGTGTTGTTGCAAAACTACGAGCCTTTCGCCCCGACTTGGACAAACGTTATATCAATCGCGCTCGCCTTGGAGGGGTGAAATTCTGGCTCGATGGAAGCTTGGATACCGCTTGGTTTACACAGCCATACACCGTATCGCCACAAGGGAAAACATCCCCATTCTCAGGGTATCGACAAATCCCAGACGAAGTCCTCGATGCGGCATTCGATAAATACTGGCCGACCGAGTTACAGATTCATATGCACATGAACGGAGACGCCGCTGCCGATCAAGCGTTGTCAGCCATTAGCAAAGCGGTCAAGAAACATGGAATGCGCGATGCACGCCCGGTCTTCGTTCACGCTTCATGGTTAAGAACGGATCAAATCGAGCGTGTCAAAACCTATGGTGCAATCCCGAGCTTTCTTACCTCTGGTATTATCCAAGGCGGCGACGCTGTCGTAAAACTATGGGGAGCAGAACGATCCGCAGGAGCAATGGCCTCTCGAACTTTCTTGCGATCTGGCCTAACGTTTACCTTCTCGCACGATGCCCCCGTATCACCAGAACCATCGATCCTTGCACTGGTGGACTCTGGTGTGAATCGCCTCTCGGGAACAGGACAAGTTGTGGGACCAGATGAACGGATTCCCCCATACCATGCACTTCGCGCCGTGACATCCATGGCTGCTTACCTAATCAAAGAAGAAAAATCCAAAGGTACTTTGGAAGTAGGGAAACTCGCAGACTTGGTCATCCTCGACCGCAATCCTATGAAAGTTGAACCGACGAGCATCAAAGATATCCACGTCGAAGAAACGATCAAAGAAGGTCAAACAGTGTTCAAACGATAAAGGGTCGTCACCCAAGTGAAAACTGATTTCACTCTCCCGCAATACGATCTATAACCCAAGGATGGTGAGCGCACTAAATATGGCTCATCTTCCAATGGGTAACGTCAAAAGAGGCGCACGAGATTCGGTAGGCTGTAGCTCCAAACGGGATACTTCCAAGAGCAACGCAAAGGTCGATTTCGAATCCCTGTCCGTTTCGTCGATATAGTACCAATACCCGTCGTAGTGTACCGCTACATAAGCACTGGGTGGTCGCTTCATGCTTTGAACTGTTCGCACATGAAACAGCCCGCCGAGGACCTGTTGCCAGTCAAATGGCACACCATCTGGCGTGCACGTCATCGGAGCTTTCCCATTTCGAACATGTTCTTCAGGCACATCGATTCCGTGCGCCACGAAAAACAACACCTGCAGGAGCGAGCGCGTTTCGATGTCCAAGCAGTCTACTCGCTTTCCTGAAGACTCATGCTCGTAGGGTGTCAACTCTTCATTGGTAAGTTCGATAGAACGAAGTGCTGAATCGATCTGAAAACACTCACAGAAAGTGATCCAAGCAGGATGCTCAGCCACTTGATCATCAATCGCCAATAAAGGTTGTTCGTATTTTTTGATCAAACTGTATTGCTGATTGGAAACACGAAGCTCCAGTTTCAGATCAGCAGCTTTCAACGCGATTTCCGCTGGGTTTGTTGGAGCATCAAACGGACCGGCAACCACCTCTTCCTTCTCATCGATATGCAGCTGCACAAGCTGAGCGTCTTGCAACTCTTGCAATGCAAGAATCCCCTCCAAAAACACCGCGTACTCCGGAGCGCATTTCGGAGTCGGACCACTGGCCGTCTCTGCATTGGAAACCCAATTCAAATTCTCTAAATAAAGGCGAAGCACCGTCGAAATTGGCCAAGTTGTTTTCGAAAGATAAAGCACACCCTGAAGTGAAATCGGCGTGAATAACCGCCTAGTGAATTCTTCATCATCCAAAGGCGTATAGCTCAAAGTCGGCCGCGATGCCCTCGCAAATTCCGCTTGAGGCAAGACGTTCGTCCGAAATCCTCCACCGTCACCAGAGACGAGAAAGGGAATCGCATGCAGCCCAGACGAAAGCTCCTGCTGATCCGCAATCGAAGAAATCGCAAGACTGCTCGGTGTGTCGATGTACCGCAATCGAACAATGTTCAATAAGAACTGCTCTTCCGAAGTCCGCTTTACCGCTTCATTGTAAGGTAGTCGCGTCTGCACCAACGCCCTGGGCCCAAACCCACAACCCAACATGCTCACCAAAAAAACAACCCACACGAACGCAATGCCCCGCACCTTCATCCATGACTTCAGCAATGCTAGCAAAGCACTCCGCAATTCCATGCGAATGTTTTCCCTCGTCCACTTTGAACGTGAATCGACGACTGTGGATCGACTAAAGTTAGCGAATCTGCGGATCGTATCGGTTAAGTAGAGAATTCGCTTGAGGCAATCTTTAGGGATCTAGCCAATCCATAGAGAATCCAACTGGATTCGGCTTGACGCCCACGCTCGAAATGAACTACTGGATTGGTTTTCCAACGAGGGATCTGCGCACGGAAGTGCTTGGATGCCAAGAGTTCTCAAGAGAACCGAACGGACCATGGCTGGATTAGACAAGCCATTGGATCAATAGCCCCATGGAGGGGCACGTACGAAAGGCCACGGATGATCGGCTTGCACACTCAACAACCAAACGTCGCTAGCGACCTAACTATCGGCCGACCCCTGCGGCTGCGCTGGTGTTTGCTCTGTTTGGTCGTCGTGATCCTTGCAATCAATAGCGGTTGCCGTCAACGAGCCATCACCGAACTCTACATCGAAGACATGGCGCGGCGCAATAGAGCGTTGGAAGATTTGGTCTACGATTTCGACGCAGAAAACCAAGCCATGGAGTTTGAACTAGAAGATCTCCGTCGCACCAACGCGCAACTCCAGGGCAGATTACAAGAACAACAACGTCAACGAAGCATCGAATCGAGAAACGGGTCCTCATCAGGTTCAGGTACCGCGTCAGGTTCTGTGATTTCTCCAAGCGACAAACCACGCAACGGAGAATCCCTTCGCCTAAAAAATGGTGCGCCGAAGAACTCCGAAGAAGTTATCAAATCCCCGAAAGGCGAAAACGAAGTCAGTGGCGGTTCTCAGGAAGGTGCTAGCCGAACGCCTGCCCCGCTAAAACTTCCATCCAACAGAAAGAATGGCTTGCCCTCCGAACTCCGCGATGAGGAAGTTCCATTAGAAGTCCCAGAAGTGATCGTTCCTTCCACCAAAGCTCCCGAACCGGAACCGGTCTTACCAAGCCCCCCTGCACTACCCAAGCTCCCAACATCGCCCCCACCAGAATCGGTCTTGCCCAACCCCGTCCTCCCTGATGGATTAGGAATACCAGAAGCACTGCCGCCGGCGGGTAACGGAACGGGAGATGCCCCGAAAGGAAAAAGCTCCTTACTAAAGCCTGCGCCCAATGGACTACCAACCGACAATGTACAAACCGGTGATCCTACTCGACGTATACTCACACCGCGTGTGGACCGTGGCAGAGGCCAAACGGGTAACCGCGAAGTAGCACTTGCTAGCGGTACAGAACCGATCCTCAAACCCATCGCTCCAAAGGACCGCAGAGTTCGCGAAATCGATTGGCATCCAGTCCTCTGCCGAGCCAGAAATACGGATGGCAAACCGGGCGACGACGGATTGTACCTCGTCATTATCCCACGCAACAAGCACGGTGAATTCGTTCCGGAAGTCGGCAATCTGACTCTGGTCGTTGAGGAACCCCTAGCCGATGGAAGCGTCTCGCGAATCGGCCGATGGGAATACAGTATCGATGAAGTCAGGGATCTCTTTGAACAGGTCGGATCCGCCCCGGGAATCCATGTTGCTATGGACTGGCAAGAACGCAGTCCCACAGGGACTCAAGTCGACGTGTATGCCAAGCTCACAATGGAAGATGGCACGACCATGGTCAACCGCCGAACGGTGTCACTCAAGAAGTTTGCGACTGGATCCTCAACGTGGACACCTCGCTAGGCGAATCAATCGATCCACTCATTGAAAAACTCTTGATCCCAACAGTGCCTTCTGTCCCCCATTTCATTGGGATTTGCACTCGCCCAGCGTTGCATCAAGTTTTCCCGCAACCTTAGGCTCGTGAAGTGGTTCCGAGGCGGTTACAATCTAGGCATGATTCAATGTCTACGATGCCTTCATCGCAACGACACCGCATCGATTCCCCTCCTACTTCCAAGTGCTTTCGCCATGCTCTCTGTCTTTTTCTTGCTGATGATACTCGTCGTGCAAGCTGAAAATTCCCAGGCCCAGGTGAATTCATCCGATCGCAAAATCGACTTTGCATCTCAAATAAAACCTCTCCTGGCAAACCATTGCTGGAGCTGTCACGGACCGGACGAGCAAGCCCGCCAGGCTGACCTTCGGCTGGACTTGCGCGAAGAAGCTGTCAGTAGTGGCAGTATCGTTCCCGGAGCACCTGAGCGCAGTTCACTCGTCGAACGCATTCACTCGAAGGATCCGAACCTTGTGATGCCACCTCCGGAATCGAAGAAGGATCTTACCGATGCACAGCGGGAACTGCTCGTTCGCTGGATAGCACAAGACGCGCCCTACGCACAGCACTGGGCGTTTCTACCCGTCACTCCACCGAACGCTAACGAAAGGCACGCAGCGACTCCAACAGCCGTAGCGTCCAAGATCGACAACATTGTTCAAGACCAACTTGCAGCGCATTCGATTCATCCATCACCCAAAGCGAACCGGGAAACATTATTGCGTCGCCTATCACTAGACCTCACGGGACTCCCTGCATCCCAGGAGGAAACAGAGAGGTACTTGCAAGACCCTTCGGCGGATGCAACCGAACGGTTGGTAGATCGTTTGCTATCGACCACAGCCTACGCAGAGCGGATGGCGTCGCAATGGCTGGACCTTGCACGATACGCCGATACCAATGGATACAACAACGACGAAGATCGCCAGATGTGGCCCTGGAGGGATTGGGTCATCGACGCCTACCATCGCAATCTACCTTTCGATCAATTTCTCACTGAGCAGCTCGCCGGCGACCTCTTACCAAACGCCACTCTCGAACAACGCATCGCCACCGGTTTCTTGCGCAACCAAGGCCACAATACCGAAGGCGGAATCATTCAAGAAGAGTATCGTGTTGAATACGTCGCAGACCGAGTCCACACAACTGCTACGGTCTTCTTAGGACTATCTCTTCAATGCGCCCGATGCCACGACCACAAAGTAGACCCGTTCTCACAAAGCGAATACTACAAGTTCTTTTCTCTCTTCAACAACCTCGAAGAAAAACAAGCCAGTTACAGTAATTTCGTCGGTGCCGAACCTTTCGTTCGAGTTCCGACCAGCGAACAGAAACAAAATCTTGACGCCTTGCGTGCTGAGATAAATGCGATCGAAGCACAAGTGGCAGCTTATGATTCTCAAGTGCAATCGACATGGAACGATTGGATCAGATCGAAGACCGATCAAGAAATTCAAACAGCGCTGGGAGCAGTTGAAAAAGCGTCAATTTCCTTCGACGAATCCCTAGAATCTTCTCGCGACGAAACGCTTGCAGGCTCGAATTCTCCATGGGAGAACCCAAAAGAGTTCCTATCCGCGTCGGGACGAAAGGGACAATCAGTATCCTTGAGCAATGGCCGACATTTGGTCTCAAAGTCACTTGGGCAGCTCAGCGCAGATCGCCCGTTCTCATGGAGTGTGTGGGTACATCCCACTGCCGAAGGATCGATGGCCGTTTTCTCACGCATGGACGAAACAAAACAACACCGAGGATTTGACCTCTTGGTGGTCAATGGCAAAGTCGAGATGCACCTCGTCGATCAATGGCCGTCCAACGCTTTGAAAGTGAGCACCCAACAAACCATTGCACCGAACCAGTGGCACCATCTGGGGATAACGTACGATGGTTCCAAGAAAGCAGCAGGAATCAGAATCACAATCGACGGCAAACAAACTGGTTTAGATGTTCCAAACAATTCACTTTCCGGTTCCATCGAAACCGAGCAACCGTTTCGTTTGGGGCTGCGTCAGCAGTCATTGCCGTTCCAAGGCATGATCGACGAACTGATTTTGTTTGAAGGTGTACTCTCGCCGGAATCGATGACACAACTTGCAAACCTGGAATCCCCAAAATTCGAATTAGCTTGGGTTCGAAAACCTTGGACAGAACTGACACCAGAGCAAACCGAACAAGCGAAACGTTGGACGCGCGAGATCGTCCGCCCTGAGCACGGCAAACAGATCACCGCTATCGCGGAGAAAAGAAAAAAGCTCACCGATATCGAGCAGTCCGCACCAGCAGTCATGGTGTTGCAAGAGATGCAACCAGCAAGAGAAACATTCATTCTCAAACGAGGCCAATACGACCAACCCACGACTCGCGTCGATGCGGATGTTCCAGAGGCATTAAAATTCGATAAAACATCCCGCGTCGCAAATCGTCTTGAACTTGCGCGATGGTTGACCCATTCAAGCAATCCCTTGACCGCTAGGGTCGTAGTCAATCGACTATGGGAACAGTGTTTCGGTGCCGGTATCGTTCGCACCTCGGAAGATTTCGGAGGTACCGGTGAACTCCCAAGCCAACTTGAACTACTTGATCTACTCGCTGATGCATTCATCCAGCAAGGATGGGACACGAAAGCGATGCTCAAAAGTATCGTCCTCTCTGAGACTTACCAGCAAGAATCTCGATTGCGTGAAGATTTGCGAATCAAGGATCCGGAAAATCGATGGCTCGCACGTGGCCCAAGGCATCGCCTGTCAGCGGAAGTAATTCGTGATAACGCGCTTGCCATCAGCGGTTTGCTCGTCCGTAAAGTCGGTGGGCCTAGCGTCAAACCGTATCAACCAGATGGACTATGGGAAGATGTTACGGTAGAGAGACGAGGAAAGTACGTTGCAGATACCGGTGAAAACCTCTACCGACGTGGCATGTACACGTTCTGGAAGCGAACTTGCCCACCCCCAGCCATGGTGACCTTCGATGCGCCAAATCGTGAAGTCTGTGTGGCGCGGCGTTCGCGCACAAACACCCCGTTACAAGCTCTCGTTTTGCTCAATGACCCTTGTTTTGTCGAAGCAGCACGCGCGTTCGCCGCGGATGTACTGCGCAAAGGAGGACCGGACGATCTATCGAAAATTCGCTATGCAGTATCAAAAGCCATTGTGCGCGCTCCATACTCCGAAGAGATTCCGGAATGGCTTGGATTGATACAACAAGCTCGCGACGAATTTGCGGATTCAGCTCGAGCATCCGAGTTTCTAAAAGTCGGTACCCTCCCCGTTCCAACCGATCTACCTGCGAACGAACTAGCCTCGTGGACTCTCCTCTGCAGCACGCTCCTGAATCTCGACGAAACGATCACAAAATATTAAGCATCTCGTTGTGTCACTCTCTGCACCATCGTTGGCTCACCAAATACTCGACAACGGATCATGACCTCACCAATGCAAGAAACCAAAGCCTCGCACAACCACCTATCCTATTTGCTTCGCAGAACGTTTCTGCGCGGTGGCTCTCTCGGAACCATCGCGGCAGCAAGTTTGCTAGAGCGTTCACTCCTAGCGAATCCAAGACCGGAGGAGAAAGCACCGCATTTCGCGGGAAAAGCCAAGCGAGTGATTTATCTGTTTCAGTCAGGTGGTCCGTCGCAATTAGAACTGTTGGACTACAAGCCCAAACTCAAAGACTATCATGGCAGTGAACTGCCCGAGAGCATCCGCAATGGGCAACGACTCACAGGTATGACTTCCGGCCAAAAAAGCTTCCCCGTCGTTGCGCCTAAGTTTCAGTTTCAGCAATCTGGCAGTAATGGAGCTTGGTTCTCCGAACTTCTTCCGTATACAGCAAAAATCGCCGACGAACTCTGCTTGGTTCGCTCCATGCACACAGAGGCAATCAATCACGATCCTGCAATCACCTTCATCCAAACCGGCTCGCAGCAGCCTGGTCGACCGTCGATAGGTGCTTGGCTCAGCTATGGACTCGGGAGTGAAGCGGAAGACCTACCTGCATTTGTAGTCATGATTTCTCACGGTACAGGACGCGATGCGAATCAAGGACTCCTCGATCGGCTCTGGGGAAGCGGGTTCTTGCCTTCGTGCCACCAGGGAGTGAAATTCCGAAGTGGCTCAGAAGCGGTTCTTTACTTGAATGATCCAGCAGGATTGCGCCGACCAATGCGACGCGCCATGCTCGATCGATTGCAGAAACTCAACCAACTTGAATTCCAACGAGAACTAGATCCAGAGATTACGTCACGCATCGAACAATATGAGATGGCGTTCAAAATGCAAAGCTCAGTCCCTCAATTGACAGACCTTGCTGACGAGACCGAAAGCACCTTCGAACTTTATGGCCCAGACTCCAAAAAGCCCGGTACTTTCGCAGCGAACTGCCTACTTGCTCGGCGAATGGTGGAACGCGGCGTTCGGTTCGTACAGCTATACCATCGCGGCTGGGATAACCACGGCAATCTTCCATCGAATATTCCGAAACAATGCAAAGACATTGATCAGCCCCAAGCTGCATTAGTCCAAGATCTCAAACAACGTGGATTGCTTGAGGACACCATCGTGGTCTGGGGCGGGGAGTTCGGACGCACCGTCTACAGCCAAGGGTCCTTACAAGACGACTACGGACGCGATCATCATGGCCGATGCTACTCCATGTGGATGGCCGGTGGCGGGTTCCAACCAGGAGCTCTCGTAGGCCAAACCGACGACTATGGCTATAACATTGTCGAAGATCCAATCCACATTCATGACTTCCAAGCCACCCTATTGCATTGCCTGGGATTTGACCACGAACGCCTTACCTATCGCTACCAAGGACGCGACTTCCGACTTACCGATGTTCACGGCCAAGTCGTACAGAAGTTGCTCGCAACCTAATGCTCCTCGTTCTAGAGACACCCCCTTCGCGTCGCAGAACACCCGCCCCCCCGGATCCCAAAAACCAAATTTCGCAATATACCTTGTCATAAATGCCGAAGAGGGTATACTCTCACGAAACGAAGGGGTTTAGCCCCGGGACATCCCAAGTCGCAAAGGTTTTGTCGCCATGGACTTAGCTAAGGCATGCAATCAAAATCCAACCCGACCCGTCGACCAACTGGTTCTCGACCTGCTGCGACGGCAAGAAGGGTTAACGGTAACGGACTTAACGGACAAATTAGAAGTTACCGCTACAGCGGTGCGGCAACGTCTCGACCGTCTGGAAAGTGCCGGATACATCGAACGCCGCAAACAGACCGCGGGACGCGGGCGTCCAACCTATTCTTACTTTCTAACCGACCTAGGGTGGCGACAAGTTGGGGTGACATACACCGACCTAGCCGTTGCACTCTGGAGTGAGATTTTGGAATTAGAAGACGTCGGCGTGAAGCAAGCATTGGTCAACAAAGTCTCAAAACGGATGGGAAATGCATTTCGAGACCTGCTTCCTGCGGGCCCACTCGAAGAACGTATGCGTGCCCTCGCGGGCCTTATGGCATCGCGTCGCATTCCTGCAACTTATGTCAATGTAGACGGACTTCCCGTCCTCTCCGTACATGCTTGCCCCTACCCAGACTTGAGCAGCCGTGACGCCGAACGAAGCCTCTGCCAACTCGAACAACAGGTATTGAGCGAAGCGATCGGTCAGCCTTTGGAACTGCAATGCTGCAAATTAGACGGTCATGGGACTTGTCAATTCAAGCCCGCGCAGAAGAATCCCGAGGGTTCCCCGGAGGTTCAAGTACTTTGACATCCTTCGCGCCCACCGAAAACTGAATAGCTACCAATCGTTGGAAGCAATTGAGTTCCACTAAACAGCCCAATCCACTAAACAACCCAATCCACGAACGACTGAATCACGAACTGAGCTAAGACGAAATGACTCACTTATTGCGTATTGAGAATTTGCATGTCAGTGTCAACGACAAGCCGATCTTGCGAGGCGTCAACTTGGAAATCAAATTTGGCGAAACGCATGCGCTGATGGGACCGAACGGATCGGGTAAGAGCACGCTAGGCTTGGCAATCGCTGGCCATCCGAATTACGAGATCACTCAGGGTGCAATTTTCTTGGACGATGTGAACCTGACCGAAATGGAGGCAGACGAACGTGCACGAGCAGGGATCTTCATGGCATTTCAACGCCCTGTAGCAATCCCTGGAGTGAAGATGGCTGACTTCTTGCGACACGCGACAACCAACGTGCGCCAACCAGATCGCAAAGAAGGTCAAGAACTGATCGCTATGCGTGACTTCCGCAAAGAACTCAAATCCAAAATGGAACAACTGAAGATGGATCCCGAGTTCGCACGACGCTACGTCAACGACGGATTCTCCGGTGGTGAGATGAAGCGAGCAGAAATCCTCACCATGGCGATGCTCTCGCCAAAGTTCTCCATCTTGGATGAAACCGACTCAGGTTTGGATGCCGATGCCGTTCGTTTGGCTTCGGCCTCGATCGCGGAAATTGGTCGAGAGAAAATGGGCTTGCTTATCATCACACACCACGACAAACTGCTCGAACACAACCCACCTCAATTCACTCACGTAATGCTCGGTGGTCGAATCGTCGAAACAGGGGGGCCTGAATTGGCCCGCGAACTGCATGATCATGGATACGATCGCATTCGCCGAACGTACCCAGATGCGGAAGCCGCCAACCAGCAAATGTTGGCCAAAGAAGAAACAGCGATCGCGTAGTGTCTCTTCACTAAGCCAATCAATCAATGCGGGAAATGCTCAACCGCCTCCCGAACGCAACCATCAACTACTCCTACCAAAGCAATACCATGTCAACAGATATCGCTTCCCAAGACGACATCGGTGAAATCAACAAATACGATTTCCGAACCGACAGCAAAGCTGTCTTCAAGGCCCGTAAGGGTCTCGACGCCGACATCGTTTCTCAGATTTCGGAAATGAAGAACGAACCCCAGTGGATGCGCGATTTCCGTCTAAAATCCTTGGAAATCTTCCACTCCAAGCCGATGCCGAAGTGGGGTGGAAGTATCGACGTGAACTTCCAAGACATCTTCTACTATCTGAAGCCCACCGATAAACAAGGGAAGACGTGGGAAGAGGTTCCGCAAGAAATCAAAGACACGTTCGATAAGCTTGGGATTCCCGAAGCCGAAAAGAAATTCCTGGCTGGCGTGAAAGCACAATTCGAGAGCGAAGTTGTTTACGGCTCACTGAAAGAAGATCTAGTCCAACAGGGAGTGATCTTCACAGATACCGATACTGCCATCAAAGAACATCCGGACTTGGTGCGCGAGTATTTCGGTACGATCATCCCACCGAACGATAACAAGTTCGCAGCCTTGAACTCCGCGGTCTGGTCCGGTGGATCCTTTATCTACGTGCCCAAAGGAGTCAAAATCGACTTTCCCCTCCAAGCATACTTCCGAATCAATGCGGAGAATATGGGACAATTCGAGCGCACGCTCATCATCGTCGACGAAGGAGCTAGCATCCACTACGTCGAAGGATGTACAGCCCCGATGTACTCCTCGGAATCGCTCCACTCAGCAGTCGTTGAAATCATCTGCAAACGAGGTAGCCGATGCCGCTATACCACCATCCAAAATTGGGCCAACAACATCTATAACTTGGTCACTAAACGTGCGGTTGCTTATGCCGATGCGACGATGGAATGGGTCGACGGAAACTTGGGCAGCAAACTGACCATGAAGTATCCTGCCGTTTATATGATGGAACCCGGCGCACGCGGTGAAATCTTGTCGATCGCTTTCGCATCAGCAGGTCAGCACCAAGACGCCGGAGCGAAACTCGTGCATTGCGCTCCACACACGACAGGTCAGATCATCAGCAAGTCGATTTCAAAGAATGGTGGACGAAGCTCGTATCGGGGATTGGTACGTGTAGAAAAGGACGCAAGCAAATCCAAGTCCAATGTCGTTTGCGATGCGTTGATCTTGGACTCCAAGAGCCAAAGCGACACATATCCCTACATCGAAATTCTCGATCAGGACGTAAGCATTGGCCACGAAGCGAGCGTATCGCGCATTGGAGAAGAGCAACTGTTCTACTTGATGAGCCGCGGCTTGTCCGAAGCAGAAGCAAGCACCATGATCGTCAATGGATTCATCGAACCACTCGTCAAAGAATTGCCGATGGAATACGCCGTTGAAATGAATCGATTGATTCAACTACAAATGGAAGGATCGGTGGGTTAAGCCATGACGACATCGACTCCTGGTCCAACTTCAAGTGCAGTGGAGAGTGCAGTGACAACGGTAGGCGCAGCGTTTGATCGAGATAGCTTGAACAGATTGGTTGAACAACAAGTCGAGCCAAAGTGGCTGACTCAGCGCCGCCATGACGCATGGAAAATCTACGAAGCGATCGAATGGCCGAATCCTCGCGATGAAAACTGGATGCGATCCGATTTGCGTGGATTTCGGATCACAAAGTTTGCCCCAAACGTGGACGCCTCCGTCGAGATCCCCGAAACAACACCCGTTCGTTTGCTCGACGGAGTCGATGTTTCAGGAAGCCTCCGGTCTGTCAACGGAATCGTCGTCCACGAATCATTGGACGCAGAACTGGCGAAAAAAGGGGTCATCGTTGGCTCGTTGGCTCGCTGCGCCCGTGAACATAGTGAATTGGTCGAAGCAAATTTGCACAAAGCCATCAATCCATCCGTAGACCGCTTTGCCGCACTGCAACAAGCGATGTGGAGCGATGGATACTTCGTGTATGTACCAAAAAATGTCCGAGTACCATTGCCAATCCATATCCATGCCGCAATGGGGGACGGGCAAGTCGACTTGTCGCACACGTTGATCGTTCTCGAACCCGGTGCTGAAGCTACCGTGCTGTTCGAGTCTTCCAGTCCATCGGAACAAGCCCACGGTTTTCACTGTGGAGGCGTGGAATTAGTTCAAAGAGCAGGTTCGCATCTGCGGTATGTAAACCTGCAAGATTGGGGCCGAAACGCTTGGCACTTCGCCCACCAGCGAGCCAGCGTCGGTAGAGATGCATCCTTGCAGTGGACCGTCGCAGCGATGGGGGCGCGGTTTGCCCAAGTCGACCAGCGAGTCGAACTCGTCGAACCGGGCGCAACAAGCCAAGTCAATGGGGTGATGTTTACGCGAGACCGACAGCATCTTGTGTACAACACACTGCAACATCACGTAGCACCTCACTGCAGAAGTGACTTCCTATACAAGAGCGTGTTGCAAGATCGCTCTCGGACCGTTTGGCGGGGATTGATCAAAGTAAGCGAAGGGGCTCAGAAAACAGATGGTTATCAACGCAACGATAACCTCATGCTCAGCGAAGCCGCGCGCGCGGATTCGATTCCAGGCCTTGAAATCAATGCTGATGACGTCCGATGCACGCACGGTAGCACCAGCGGTCGAGTGGACGAAGAACTTATTTTCTACGCCCAATCACGAGGTTTCACTCGGTCCGAAGCAATCCGAATGATCGTCACCGGATTCTTCCAACAAATCTTTGACCGCATCACCATCGAAAGCGTTCGCGATGCGTTAGGCGCTGCGATTGCTCGACAAGTCCGACAGTACGAATAAAACTCACTCGAGCAAACTCACTCGAGCAAACTTAGCAACGCAGTCTGCATGCAGGTCTGAAAGCCACGAAAACTATGTCCGAATTCCAGTATGTATGCGATCGGAGCGAATTGGCTCCAAACACACCAAAATCCTTTGAGGTCGACCAGCGATTTGTAGTCCTCATCGACATGGGAGAGGATGTGTACTGCATCGAAGACATGTGCACGCACGACGGCGGCACCCTCGCTGACGGAGAACTCGATGGCCAGTGCTTGGTTTGCCCAAGACACGGAGCGAAGTTCGATGTAAAGAATGGAAAAGCCATGTGTATGCCGGCTACCGAGGACACACCCAGCCACCGCGTGCGAGTCGACGGCAACCAAGTTTTTGTAGCCATCAGCGACAATTAAATCGCAGATTTGCTAGACACAAAACGACTTGCAAGTTGCGTTTGTCGATCCTGTTCAGGTGGCTACAATAAAGACACCGGAGAGACGCTGTGCGGAATTGCTTGTGCGAAAGCCAAGTTACAACTGAAACAAGTTACAACTGAAACAAATCGTGTCCGACGAAGCGATTCACCCGCGCCAAGGGCGAATTGCTTGTTCCCAAATTTCTTCCTGCCAGAGAAACAGGTGAAGCATGGCTATCACTGAAGATCAAGTACGAGAAGAGCTCAAGCGAGTCATTGACCCGGAGCTCTTCGTCAATATTGTCGATCTCGGACTGATCTACGTTGTGGACATTCAGCCAGGTGAAGAAGGAAAAGAAAATGTCACGGTTGAAATGACCATGACAAGCCCCATGTGCCCGGCAGGTCCGCAACTCGTCGCCAACAGCCGCGAAGTGGTCGAATCGATTGAAGGAGTCGGAACTGTCGACATCAAAGTCGTCATGGATCCACCGTGGGGTCCGGACAAAATGACTGAAGATGCGAGAGACCAACTAGGAATCTTCTAAGAATGACTCCATCGACGCAACGAGTCGAACTCGAAGAGATACGCGAAGAAATTGCGGATCTGGACACCCCTCAAGATCGCTTAGCGTACCTCATCGAACTCGGGCAATCTCTTCCTGACTTGCCCGAACGGTACCAAATCGAAGACTTCAGGGTGCTTGGTTGCCAAAGCATGGTTTGGGTCGTCCCCAAACTCGGTGATAACCGTATC
The DNA here is from genome assembly GCA_044344575.1 of Pirellula sp. Lineage (GTDB taxonomy): Bacteria > Planctomycetota > Planctomycetia > Pirellulales > Pirellulaceae > JBKCUI01. Next base: position 16,120 of record JBIJCS010000022.1, read on the forward strand.
GAGTTTATCGGTTCGAGCGACGCTCCGATGGTACGAGGACTCGTCGCAATTTTGATCGCTGCATACTCAGGAAAATCCCCCTCCGAGATCCTGGCGTTTCCCATCGAAGAGCTATTCGATGAATTGCACTTGAAAGCATTCTTGACGCCGATGCGAAGCAACGGACTGCATTCGATGGTTCAGCGGATCCAAGCGATAGCGCATGGCGCATTGCACTCCCCCGTCGCTCAAAAGAATCACACGACAAATACTGTTGCAATCAATACTATTGCCATGCAAGGTGGCATCGGCCCTGTGATTCAAAACAGTGCCTCACCTGAGAAAACTTGCCCTCTCGATCCTTCAGGGCAAAATACCCCCTGCGGTGTTCCCATCGCAACAACGCCACCGAAGGTTCTTTGGGCGGACTGGGCGAAGCTGCCTGCCATTGCACTCGAGGGATGTCGACGAGACTTCCCCCTGCTCGCCGCGACACTTCCTTGCGGCAAACCCTGGGTTTACTTGGACAACGCAGCATCCTCCCAACGCCCTCATTCGGTGCTGGAATGCATGGATCGGGTTTATAAAAACCACTACGCAAACGTACATCGAAGCGGCCACCAACTTGCGGCGGAAACGACGCAAGCCATGGAGAATGCACGACGAATTCTCGCGCAATGGATGCAATTGGAATCGACCGATCAAGTCATCTTTACTCCAGGAACCACCGCAGGGATCAATCTCGTAGCCAGAAGTTGGGGAGACGCAAATCTGCGTCCAGGAGACGAAATCGTTCTCACCGAGATGGAACATCACTCGAATATCGTCCCCTGGCAACAACTTGCACAACGCACCGGTGCTGTGATCCGCTGGATCGAAGTCCTCGACGATTACACGTTGGATTTGACGTCGCTCGATCGCGTCTTGAATTCACGCACAAAACTCCTCGCGGTGACCGCTGTCTCCAATGTCCTCGGTACGATCAATCCTGTACGCAGCTTGGCAGATGCCGCGCACCGTGTAGGTGCAAAAGTCCTCGTCGACGCGGCACAAAGCGCACCGCATGGAAAAGTCACCCCAGCAGAATGGGATGCCGATTGGGTTGTCTTCAGTGGTCACAAAATGCTAGGACCAACCGGCATCGGTGTCCTGGCAGGAAAACGTGAAATCCTCGAAGCAATGCCTCCCTTCCTAGGTGGCGGCAACATGATCAAAAGCGTTACAAAATCTGGATTTGAACAAGCCGATTTACCACACCGATTCGAAGCCGGTACCGCAGCAATTGTCGAAGCAATCGCGATGAAACCCGCCTTGGAGTACTTGATGCGAATCGGTTCGGAGCAGATCCTAGCCCAGGAACGTCGACTGACCATCCGCGCAATGGAAGGCTTAAGTACCATTAAGAACTTAAAAGTACTCGGCCCCTCCGACATTGCATCCGGTAAAAAAACAGGGATCGTTTCCTTTGTCCTGCCTGGAGTCCACGCAGACCAAATCGGACAATATCTAAACGCCTCGGGTATCGCCATTCGTGTCGGCCATCACTGCGCTATGCCTTTGCACCAACGCTTCGGGCTAGGGGTTAGCGCACGCGCTTCGTTCTACTTCTATAATACCGAATCCGAAGTCGACGCTTTCGTCACCGCTGTCGAGCGAGCTTGCCAGCTTTAGCATACAAAACCTGCGATAGTGACAATGCTGTTGCACATTTGACCTTCAACCTTCTCGCCGAAAGTCTTTCATTCTATGAGCAACCACGCACTGAATTCTCCTCGCATGATGGGTGGCATCCCGACGCTGAACGCTGGACTCTACCGCTCAATACGCTTTTTGGTGGGCGATCCCGTGGTCTACATCGAATGGCCTGCAAACCCATCCGATCCACGAGCGATGCTGATTTGCCGCGATATCGAAATGGAACGAGCCAGACTTCATGCAAACGTTCAGCAAGTTTGTTGCCCCGCAGACTTCACCCCCGCAGAAGGATTGTCGGGAGATCGCGAAACCGCCACTGCACAATCGGCTGCAGAAGCCATCCGACGGGCAGGATTCGCACGCGTTGTCGTCGATCGCTCCTTACCGATGATCTATACCACCATGCTCCAACGTGCTGGCATCGACGTCGAATGCGATCTGCAATGGGGAGTCATGGAACGACGTAGGAAGGACGAATCTGAAATCGCAATGATTCGCGAAGCACAACGGATCACGGAAGAAGTCATGGAACTGGCTTGCTCCACTATCGCAAACGCAAAGGCTGACGCCAGCGGGATGCTGCACCACGACGGAGCACCCCTGACTAGCGAACGCATGCGAACGTTGATCGATGTTTGGTTGCTGGAACGAGAATGCTCAAACCCAGGCGCAATCGTCGCCGGGGGTCCCGTGGGTGCCGATTGCCACGATCATGGCCACGGCCCACTATTCACCGGACAACCCGTGATCGTTGATATCTTCCCAAGGGTCAAGAAGAATCTCTACAACGGCGACTGCACCAGAACCGTTGTGCAT
>JBIJCS010000336.1:0-5640 GCA_044344575.1 Pirellula sp.
AAGCACCGGATACACCGATTCGGCTTCAAAGTTTGCAGACGCTCGCACAACGCCGCGCAAGATTGCCTCATCAACCTTTTCCATCCGCGCGAATCGAAGGGCAGTTCGCAATATCGGCATTACCTGGAGGCGAGCCTTTCTTTGGTTTAGATGTTCCACAGAATATCGCGTTAGCTGCTCCATGGAAACAGCATGTGATTACCACGACGGTCAAGCGACTAAAAGAAACGTTTAAAGAGCCGATCAGCGTTCTGTCTGTGGCGGGACCGCAAGGTTGGACAGTACAACCCGCTCTTGATAAAGACATATTGAAGTTGACGATGGTGCGTATGGACGGAACGCCTGTACCTGCGGCAAGTCCTTTAACAGAAACACCAGAACTCAAGTTTCCGGCAATCCAATTGGCGGTCTATGGGCAGACGGATCGTGGACGGATAGAGAGCTTTTCAATCCCATTCACTTGGTTTGAACCGATGAATCTGGTACTCGAACCGGTTCCACCGATTTTGCCGGGTGCGTCTTATCCTTTGACTGTGAAAGTAGAGCGAAAAGGGTTTGATGCAGTTCCTTCGACAATCCAATTGAAGGACTTGCCGGCGGGTTTGGTGTGTGATCCTGTAGTGCTTGCTGCCGATCAATCGTCGGTTCAACTGATTCTTCGTGTCGCCTCTGATTTTGTACCGCCTGTTGGTCCCGTAGTGATTTCTGCGGTAGCGACCACCAAAGTCGCAGAGAATGAGTGGCAGACGATCAGTCCCTCCGTTGCGATGAGCTTTGAGCCGCTCCCCGCTAGATTGGAAGCTTTTCCATCCCAAGTGACGCTACGGAGAGGTCGTGATCAAGCAGGAGTAGTTCTAACGGGTTGGGATTCGGTTGGTGTACCTCGCGATTGGACGTCACGTGTGCAATGGATGACTATCAACCCTGCCGTTGCTGTGGTTCGAAATGGGAAGATCTATCCTGTGGCAAATGGGCAGACAGAGGTCGTAGCGCAGCTTGGACCGCATCGCAGTGTGGTTCCTGTAACAGTGAGTGGCTTGGATCAACCTGCTAGAGTGGAGTTTGAGAACGAAGTGCTCGTTGCGCTCTCGAAGCAAGGGTGCAATTCAGGTGCTTGCCATGGTTCTCCGAGTGGTAAGGGGAGTTTTAGGTTGTCGCTACGTGCATTTGATAGTGTGTTGGATGCATTAACCTTGGTGCGAGAAGAGACGGAGCGACGGATCAATCCAATCGAACCGGAGAAGAGTCTCCTGTTGACCAAGCCACTGATGAAGGTACCGCATGGGGGAGGGACGCAGTTACATAAAGACGACGCTGCGTATCAAATTCTCGTCGACTGGATCGCGCAAGGAGCTCCGCTTGATCCTCCGAGTGCAGCCCGTTGTATACGTCTGGAAGTATTCCCCAACGGAGAGCGGGTCTTAGCGAAAGAGCAAGGTGAGCAGCAACTGGTCGTGATAGCGCATTTTGCGGATGGAACTTCGAGAGATGTAACCAATTTATGTGCATATGAAAGTTCGAATACATCCGTGGCAGAGGTCAATGTACACGGAAAGGTGCGTCCGAGTGCTCGGGGGGAATCGGTGATCCTCGTTCGATTTCTTGAGCATATCGAGTCGATTCCTTTCTTGTTCGTCGAGCAGATTCCTGGGTTCGAGTGGAAACCTCAACCCGAGCAGAACTTCATTGATACTCTTGTCGATGCAAAGCTCAAGCAATTGCAGTTTGAGGCCGCCCCACTTTGTGCGGATGATGTTTTCTTGCGCCGCGTCTATCTTGATTTGTTAGGGGTGTTGCCGACGGTTGAGGAATCGATCGCTTTTTTGAACGATCGCACCCCTGATAAACGCAATCGATTGATCGATGAACTTCTTGTTCGTCCCGAACACGCAAAGTTTTGGGCATTGAAGTGGGGTGATTTGCTGAAGATGACCAGTAAGGCAGTCGGTAACGAGGGGGTCTTTAAGTACTATCGTTGGGTCGAGCAAGCGATTCGAGAGAATATGCCCTACGATCAGTTCGCACGAGCATTGCTTTCTGCAAATGGCTCAACGTACACTAATCCGCCCGCCAACTTTTATCGAACTTCGGCGGACATGAACGAATCGGTGGAAACGATTTCACAAGTTTTCCTTGGGGCGAGGTTGCAATGTGCGAAATGTCACAATCACCCATTTGAGCGATGGACGCAAGACAACTATTACGGACTTGGAGCATTCTTCCAACGTGTTCAGCGCAGCAAAACTGCTCGTCCGAACGAAATGCTGATTTGGACGCAAAGTGTGGGGGAAGTGGTGCAACCGAGAACAGGGCAGACGATGAAGCCTTGGGTTCCGGTCGCGGGTTCCTTGGAGATTCCAAATGAGGTCGATCGGCGTGAAGCATTTGTTGCTTGGTTGATCCGTCCAGAGAATCCTTATCTTGCACGTGTAGAAGCGAATCGTATTTGGAGTCAGTTGTTCGCGAGAGGGATCGTTGATCCGATCGATGACTTCCGAGATAGCAACCCACCAACCAATCGTCCTTTGCTCGATGCGTTGACGAAGCAGTTTGTTGATTCGGGTTACAATCGCCGAGAGTTGATTCGCACGATATTACAGAGTCGTACCTACCAAGCGAGTTATGAGACGACGGCCTGGAATGAGAAGGATCAGCTTTACTTTTCTCATCAACATCCCCGCTTACTTAGCGCTGAGCAATTGCTTGACGCGATCAATCAACTCACGCAGACAGACCAACCACTGGTTGGTTTGCCAGTGGGCACCAAAGCGACACAGATTCCAGCACCGGATCTTGTTAAGGTCGATTTCTTGAAGGTTTTCGGGCAACCAGAGCGATCGACTGTTTGCGCCTGCGAGCGATCAGAAGATTCCAACCTTGGGATGGCGATTGAGTTGTTTAACGGTTCGACGGTCTATGAGAAGCTGAAAAACCCGAATAATCGATTCCGACGATTGATCGCCGAAGGGAAAGGTGTCGACGAGGTGATTGGTCAGATGTATCTCGCGGGCCTTTCTCGATTGCCGACAGAGCAAGAGCTTCAAGAGGCGGTCAAGCATTGCCAGTCTAAGCCTGATCCATTGCTGGGCCTTGAGGATCTTTGTTGGGTTTTGATCAACACTGACGAGTTCTTATTCCAGCATTGACAGTTCCTGTTCAAGCATTGGCCGTTCCTTTTCCAGCAATGGCCGTTCTTCTCCCAAGTTCTCTCGTTTCCATTGACTTGCCGTCGACCATATCCCATAAGAGTTGCTTTGTGAATCGAAATATTCTTTCCAAACTATTCCTTTTCTGGATGTTATGCGGACTTGTGCAAGCCCAGGAGGGAGGGGCACAGGCACCGGTGCGGTTTGCCGATCAAGTCGCTCCGGTATTGCAAGAGCATTGTGTGGCTTGTCACTGTGCGAAACGTGCAGAAGGGGGCTATCGGTTGGATACCGTCGAGCAGATGCTCAAACCAGGGGATGGCGCATCAGCACCCGTTGTTACTGGTAAAAGTCAGGAGAGCGAGTGGGTGCAGCGACTCCGACATGCGGACCGGACGCTTCGCATGCCGGCCGACAGTGAACCGTTAGATGCAACATCGATTGAGCTTGTCGCAAATTGGATCGATCAAGGAGCGGATGTGCAGGGACTATCATTAACGGATCCTTTATGGATGGTGATACCACCGAGAACCTATCCTGCCCCACCCGAGCATTATCGCAATCCCATTCCGGTGACAGCGATGCTTTGGAGTCCAGATGGGAAGTTGTTGTACACGTCTGGATATCATGAAGTACTTGTTTGGAATGTGGAAGCGGGGACTTTGGCTGGCCGTATAGCAAATCAAGTGCAGCGTATTCATGCCTTGCGATGGAGTGCTGACGGAAACAAGTTGTATGTTGGTGGCGGCATTCCTGGGCAGCTTGGCGAAGTGCGTCGGGTGGATCGAGCGACCGGGGCAGTAGAAGCGGTTCTCGTAAGGGCTTCCGATGTGGTGCTAGACATTGCTTTGCGACCTGGAAAAGACGAGATTGCTGTTGGTCTGGCAGACAACACGCTTAGGATTGTGGATGTTGCGCAGGGTGTCACACGTAAGACGGTTTCGATTCATGCGGATTGGGTGACGCAAGTGTCGTACAGTAATGACGGAGCACGCATTGGATCCTCGAGTCGCGACAAGTCGGCCAAAGTGATCGATGCAGAGAGCGGAGAGCTACTTGGTAGTTATCCTGGACATGGCGCGGCGGTGCGTGGGATCGCAGCGATTGAAAATGGTCTGCAATGGGTCAGTGTTGGTGGAGATAACAAGTTACATCGCTGGGAATTAGAGGGAGCGAAGAAGGTCGCGGAAGTGGCCTTGGGCGGTGAGGCAGCAAGGTTAGTACGAGAAACGAATACTGTGTGGATTCCAAATGCGGATAAGCACTGGTATCGGTTTGAGTTGGCGAATAACGCGATTGCCATGAAGCAACCTGGACATGAGGACTGGGTGACTTCCCTGAGTGTTCTACCAGCACCGGCACTATTAGCCACCGGTGGAATGGATGGGATGATCCGCACTTGGAATCTAGGAGATGGAACGAACTTAAAGGTTTGGTCGAGCAAGCCGTGAGCTTTGTTAAAAGCTCGAATACTCTGATTCGCTTGATGTCGCTTCGATTCCTTTCAATTCACTTGCAAGAAGCGTGGCGAGTCGTTTCATGGCAAAAGCTTCGCTTGCGAAATGTCCGATCATGAGCAGGGCTATGCCGCGAGCCTCGGCTTCTAAGCATTGGTGATAGGTTGCTTCTCCAGTTAAAAAAAGATCGCAGTCGCATTGTGCCGCGCGAGCCAGTAGGCTCCCACCGCTACCGCACACGATCCCGACTTTTTGAACCAATCGCGATTTGTTATCGGTATGGCGAACGGACATTCCTGATATCTTGTTGCCTAATCGTTCGATGAGTGAGTCGATGGAAGTGGGGGTGGCGAAGTCACCAAGGATACCACTACCGAGTTCCCGTCTTGCCAATGCAGGATCGTTAGCGAGGTTGATTGGACGGAGGTTTCCTAGGTAGAGTGCATCAGCCAATTGTCGGTTGATACCTTGGGGGGCATTATCCCAGGCCGTGTGAGGGGAGTAGATCGCGATGGAGTGCTGCATTGCGCGGAAAAGAATGCGACCGGTTGGATCATCCGTGGTGATGCGCGATATGGGACGAAATGGGATAGGGTGGTGGGGAACGATGAGTTCGACCTGAAGTGCAATAGCCTCGTGGAGGACTTCTTCGGTAAGGGTCAAGCAAGTCAAGACACGTGAAATCGAAGCGTTTGGATCTCCTACCAATAATCCAACATTATCCCAACTTTCTGCCAATTCGAGTGGAGCAATTTTTTGGAGTGCTTCAAGAACAGCATTTAGGGTCTGCATGAAAATCTTTTTCCTTGGTGATTGCTTTGAGCGACTATCGGTTCTAAGGTCCCTTGTGCCCGCAGAGCGAGGAGATTTGAGGGATGTGATTAGGATGATAGCGGGTTTTCATGTAGTTCTCCACCGTCTGGCGAGCGGTGGCTACATCTCGTAGCCACCCGCTGCCAAGCGGTGGAGGTTGTGAGGAAGACTACCACCGTCATCCAATCGTAGCCACCCGCTGCCAAGCGGTGGAGGTTGTGAGG
>JBIJCS010000337.1:0-5619 GCA_044344575.1 Pirellula sp.
ACCGGCCCCACGGGCTCCGGAAAAACCACCACCTTGTACAGCTCCCTCCTTGAGATTCGTTCTCCAGAAAACAAGATCATCACGACGGAAGACCCCGTCGAATACCAGCTCGATGGTATCAATCAAATCCAGGTGCACCCAAAGATTGGGCTCACCTTCGCCGCGTCTCTGCGAAGCATCCTGCGTCACGACCCAGACATCGTACTCGTCGGGGAAATCCGTGATGCTGAAACCGCTGAGAATGCAATTCAAGCCTCACTGACAGGTCACACGGTGTTCAGTACCCTTCACACCAACGACGCAGCCGGTGCCTTCACGCGGATCGTCGATATGGGTATCGAACCATTTCTCGTCGCCAGCACGGTCGAAGGAATCATGGCGCAGCGACTCGTCCGTCGCCTGTGTCCCGAGTGCAAAAAGCCCTATCACCCAAAACGTGACGAACTTCCACGCGACTTCCCTTGGGAACAATTACAAGACAAACCCATTTACATGGCAGAAGGCTGTCGCGTGTGCCGCGGACTAGGTTACGCCGGTCGATTCGGTATCTATGAATTGCTGATCACCAACGAAGAAGTTCGGCAACTCGCTCACGATCGTGCGAGCAGCTTCGAAATCAAACAACTCGCACTGAAACATGGCATGCTCACACTTCGGATGGATGCATTCCGTAAGGTGCTCGAAGGCACCACAAGCATGGACGAAGTCTTGCGAGCAACCAAAGGAGATACACTCGGATGATGCACTCATACTGCTATCCGTCTGCTCATTTGGCTCATTTGGCTCACTTGGTTCGCTTGGCTCATTTGGCTCGAGGAGCTTTTCAGCATGCCTGATTTCGCTTATATCGCCCGAGACATGGCCGGCAAATCCGTGCAAGGAACCGTATCGGCCGCAAGCGTACGTGATGCGGCTTCGCAACTCGGCGCAAAGTCGCTGTTTCCGATTTCCATCAAGGTTGACAAGACAAAGCAGGTTCGCAAGACAGGTCGTGTCGGTGGAAATCAAATGGCCGCCTTCTACGGCCAACTCGCTTCGTTGCTCCGCAGCGGTGTGCCGATGCTCAAAGCCCTCTCCGTTCTCTCGCAACAAAGCGGATCCAGCCGCACATTGCGAAACGCAATCGCGGAGATCAAAGCGAAAGTTGAAGAAGGTGAATCGCTACCCGATGCAATGGCCCGCTACCCGCGTATATTCAACGACATGGCAGTGAACATGACCCGCGCAGGGAGCGAAGGCGGCTTCTTGGAAGACGCACTCGAACGGGTCTCGGGATTTGTTGAACAGCAAGAAGAGCTCAAAGGAAAAACCATCAGTGCGCTCGCCTATCCCGTGTTTGTCATGGGCGTGGGTGTCGTGGTTGTTACCGTGCTGCTGATTTTCTTCGTCCCCAAATTCGAGACTATTTTCCAAAGCATGCGTGCCAAAGGTGGCTTGCCTGCCGCCACGGAACTTCTCTTGGGAATTAGCAAATTCGTTCAGAACTATTGGTGGATCGTCCTAGCCGCAATCGCCGGAACGATTCTGCTGCTGAAAAAATATTTGGAGACTACCGAAGGCCAATATCGTGCGGACTTGGTGAAGATTAAAACACCAATGCTCGGCGGCGTCTTTTTGAATTTGGCCGTCGCACGATTCTGCCGAGTCCTCGGAACTTTGCTAAAAAACGGTGTTCCTATTCTCAAGTCACTGGAAATCAGCCGTGCAGCTTCGGGAAATAAAATCCTCTCCGAAGCGGTTTCGAATGCGAGTGCAGAGATCACGGCAGGACAGCGATTGGCAAAACAACTAGAGAAGTCCGGTCACTTCCCGCCAACTGTCGTCGAAATGATTTCTGTGGCGGAAGAATCCAATACGCTTGACACCGTGTTGGTGGACATCGCCGATAGCCTGGAGAAAACAACATTTCGACGATTGGAAACCGTGATCCGATTACTTGAACCCGTCATGCTACTGGTCCTTGCAGGTCTGGTGATGTTCGTGGTTCTCGCTTTGATGTTGCCCGTTCTCAACAGTGCTAATACGCTGTAGCATGCACCTAAAAACACAAACCATTTTTGCAATAGACATTTGGAAGGAGAAAACCATGAAACTCAGCCGCTCGCAACGCCGCCTCCGCCGCGCGTTTACCCTCTTGGAAGTGATGTTGGTGCTGATCATTTTGGTCGTCATCGCAGGCTTCGCCATCCGAAACTTTACCGGTGTGCTCGACCAAGCCAACAAGCGAGCTGCCACCGCGCAACTCGCACAACTTTCATCAGCCGTCAAACAATACCAGCTGATGATGCAACAATTGCCACCTTCGCTCGACGCACTCATGAACCAACCGTCCGACCTAGCGAACCCAGGCGATTGGACGAAACTTCTCGACAAGATCCCAGCCGATCCATGGAATCGCCCCTATGAATACAAGGTCAATGGCTCGACCTTTGAACTCAGAAGTGTTGGAGCGGACGGTCAGTCCGGAACCTCCGATGACATCACTACGTCGTAGTGGCTTTACGCTCTTTGAGCTCATACTCGTTCTGATCATCCTGGTTACCCTCGCAGCGATCGCGTTCCCAACGCTCGATGCGATGGTTACCAGCCGACGCTTGCAACAATCCGCCGAGCGCCTTCAGAACGAACTCCTCGAAGCCCGCGTCAACGCGATGCGAACCGGGCAAGCTCAGGTGTTTCGCGCTACAATCAACGGCAACACCTATACGATCGAACCTTGGCTCGGTGGCAACGAAGACTCCGATGCCTCGGCTGGTGCAACGCTGATGACCGCGGGCGGTGTCGTTGAAACGGAGCGAACGAGCAACGGTCAAGTCGCGATGTCTAACGCAATCACCGATGAAAACGCTAAGCAATTGGAAAACGACGTCCAATTCATGGGTGTCGAAACATTGGTTGATGCTCGCAATGCACTCGAAATTCAGAAGTCAGGCGAAACCGTACCCATCGCAGGCGTCGGAACAACCGCTGCTGGTGGTGTTTCCTCTCCACTCCTTGTTTACCCCGATGGATCGTCAACCACGGCCCAAATTATCCTCGCAGACTCGCGCGGACGCCGGATGGCAATCCAACTGCGAGGAGTCACCGGCCGCTCCTCCGTCGTAAAACTCTCTTCGGTCGACGCAAGCTCCATTCCTGCCGTCACGAGTGCAGCTCCTAGCAAAGGAGGTTGGTAGATGTCGAAATTAAAACGACCGTGCCGTAAAGGGATCTCGCTTCTCGAAGTCGTCCTCTCCCTTGCAATCCTCGCGATGTCTGCTGGCATCCTTGCCCAAATATCGTGGACCGCCACCGATAATGGCCTCATCGCCCATCGACTTGCAACCGCTCAGATCCTTGCTGAATCCAAGATGGCGGAAGTTGTTACCGGTGCTATTCCGTTGCAGGGTGCAGTCGGATGGACACCCATCACCGATATTGTTCCAAGCGGCAATTGGTACTACCAAGTGCAAACCGTTACCGCAGTCCGACCCGACATGGTTGGAGTTCGATTGAGCATCACCGACGAAGCCGGGATGAATGAAAACCGAGAAATGTTCTTTGTGGTGCGTTGGATGATCGATCCAAGCTTAGGTTTAGATACCTTGCCCGCTCCTACTGGTACAAGTGGTGGAACGGGTGCAACGACAGGTGCATCGACTGGTGCATCCGGATCGACTGGAGGCACACAATGACCCTGCGTACGCGTCGCATACCTCGCTCCGGTTTTACTCTGCTAGAGCTACTTTTGGCCCTCGCACTGACCGCCGTTGTTTCGGTACTGATCGGTGGACTCATACAGCTCTTCTTGGTCAATGGAACACGCGGAAAGGATAGTGTTCGACAAGCTCAAATGGCAAGAGCCATCTTGAACATGGTCTCTGAGGACATTCGAGCGACGGTAAGATATTACCCATACGACACCTCTGGTCTGCAACAAATGCTTGGCGGCGCACTGAACAATGCCGTCGGCGGTGCGATGGGAGGAGCATTAGGCGGATTAACGGGCGGAGGCGCAAACGGTAGCGCTGCTGGTGGCGGAGCAGGTGCTAGCACCGGTGCTGGGAATGGTTTTGCAGACCCCAGCGGTGGTGGCGCAGCAGCCCAAATTCCAGGTGGCTTTACGCCACCTTCCACCGGTGGAGCCAACGGTGGAGGCTTGGGCGGAAATGCAGGGCAGGGGGGATCATCCGGTGCTGGTGGCTCGGCAGGCGCCGGGATGAGCATGGGGGGAGCAAGCGGAGGGGCAGGAACCTCCGGTGGCACTTCCGGTGGCTCAGCCAGCGTCGGCGGAGCGGTACCGGGCGTTATTCCGCCCGGGATCTATGGCTCAACCTCCTCCATCGAAATCGATGTGAGTCGACTGCCACGTCCCGACGAATATGTAATCCAACCCGGGAATATCAATACAGGATCCCTGGGTGACATGCCCAGCGATATCAAAACGGTCGGCTATTACGTCCAAGCTCCACGTGGAGACGGAGTTCAAGACCCACTCGCGAGTTTAACCTCCCAAATTGCAACCTCCTCGAGCGGCACTCCCCAGGGACTTTCCGGTGGCTTGGTACGACGCTCCATCGATCGCGCCGTCACACAATATGCTTATGAAATGGGAAACAGCGATCAACTGATCCGAACGGGCGAGATTATTGCCCCCGAAGTTCTCGGAATCGAATTCTCTTACTTCGGCAGTAACGGCTGGCAAACCGAATGGGACTCGAGCGTGATGGGCTTACCAAGTGTCATCAAAGTCACTATCGCGATGCAAAGAGAATCCAGCGCTAGAACGAATCCCATGACACCCGGTATTTCGTTGCAAACTCTCAATACAACGACGATGCAGGAATACGGTATCGAACTTTACTCGACAAATATTCTGATCCCTGGTGCCGCCTTGCTGGCATCCCCGGGAACTGCACCCTCAAGCGGAACCTCTTCGGATGGGATGAGTTCATTAGGATTATGAAAACAACCAATTTTCGAAACCACCGATCCAACCTCCACACTCGCAGTTCGCGAAGGACAGCGTCGTGCCCACAACCGCCCAAGAACCGGCGTGGCTTCCTGTTGCTAGCCGTTCTTTTAGTGGTATCTGCCGTTACCCTCGCTTCATTGGCTTTCATGAAGTCGATGTTGCTCGGACACGAAGAATCGCGTTTGACAGGTCAAAGCATTCAAGCTCGCTACGCAGCAGACTCTGGTATCGATGCAGCAAGGCTTTTTGTGGCATATAGCCGCGCTCAACGGCTCGAAGCCGGTGGCTCCTTCGATAATCCAAACACCTTTCAAGCAATCCCCGTACTTCAAGGGTCCGATCCTGCGAACCCTTGCAACTACAGCCTGATCGCACCTAGCTTGAACGAAGAAGGAAAATATTCAGGAGTGCGATTCGGACTGCAGAACGAATCCGCAAAACTAAACCTCAATGTCCTTCCAATGATCGATTCAGCACTGAGCGTCCCCGCAGCTCTCCTGGGCTCAGTGTCCGATTCCATCATGCCCACCGGCGATGCTGCTTCTCAACCAAGCGGAAGCGTAAGTCTTGGCCGAGATCTACTGATGGCACTTCCAGGCATGGATGAGTCCATTGCCGACGCAATCCTCGATTTCATCGATCCAGACGACGAACCACGTGAATTC
>JBIJCS010000338.1:0-5612 GCA_044344575.1 Pirellula sp.
TGTTGAGGCAAGAAGATATGGGGCAGAAGTTGGGGTGGGCTTTTCGTTAGGGAATAAAAAAATGGGCGGTGATTTCTCACGCCCATGTTTGTTCCTTTTGATTTGCGAGTTGAATTCGCTGTGTTTTTGAGGTCAGCGCAATGGTTAGTTTTCGACGAGTTCAGGTGGTCGTGTATTTCGTCGGCGGTCGCTTTCGCGTAGGAAGACTTTTCTCAAGCGGATGGCGTTGGGGGTGACTTCGACGAGTTCGTCGTCTTCGATATACTCGAGAGCGGCTTCGAGGAAGAGTTCGCGGGGTGGTTTTAGGATGATGTTTTCATCATTCCCTGCGGAGCGGATGTTGGTAAGTTTCTTTTCTTTGGTTGGGTTAACGACCAAGTCGTTATCGCGGGCATTTTCGCCGACGATCATCCCTTCGTAGACATCTTCGCCTGGTGCAACAAAAAGTTCGGAGCGTTCTTGGAGGGCGAAGAGGGCGTATCCGACGGCTTTTCCTGGCACCATTGAGATCAGTACACCGTTGGATCGGCGTGGCAGTTCGGCGCCCATGGGTTGGTAACCGGAGAAGCGGTGGTGGATGATCGCGGTACCTTGGGTTGCATTGAGCATGCGAGTTCGCAGACCGATCAATCCGCGTGCTGGGATGGAGAAGCACAGGAGGGTGTATTCACCTCGGGGGCTCATGGATTCGAGCAGACCGCGGCGGTTTCCGACCATTTCCATGACGGGTCCGACACGATCGGTCGGGACTTCGACGTTGAGGACTTCGAAGGGTTCGTGGAGTTCGCCGTCGATACGCTTCATGACCACCCGCGGCTTGCTGATGCTCATTTCGTACCCTTCGCGCCGCATGGTTTCGATGAGGACCGAGAGGTGTAGAACACCTCGGCCGCGCACGGCGAACGCGTCGGAGCCTTCGACTTGGCTGACACGAAGCGCGACGTTGCGTTCGAGTTCGCGATCGAGGCGGGCTTTGAGTTGTCGGTTCGTGACGTATTTTCCGTCGCGTCCGGCGAGGGGGGATGAGTTGACGCTGAAGACCATTTCGAGGGTCGGTTCATCGACTTTGAGTCTTGGTAGCGGGTTGAGTTGTCCGCGGTTGCAGATGGTGTCCCCGATTTCGATATTTTCGATTCCGATCACAGCAACGACGTCACCTGCGGAGGCGGTTTCGGTGTCGACGCGACCGAGTTTATCGAAGAACTGCAAGTTGGCTACTTGAGCGGCAACGACGCTATTTTCTTTAGCGATATCGACTTGTTGCCCTTTCTTGAGGGTGCCGGATTGGATACGTCCGATAGCGATCCGACCGACGTAGTCCGACCAGTCGAGGTTGGTTACCAGGAGTTGCAGCGGGGCTTCTGGTTCGACATCGGGACCTGGGATTTTTTCGATCATCATATCCAGGAGGGGGACCATGCTATCACCGGGCACTTTCCAGTCGAGGGTAGCGTAGCCGGATCGTCCGGAGGCATAGATCACATCGAAGTGATCCATGTAGTGTTCGCCGCCGATGTCTACGAGGAGCATGAGGGCTTCTTCGACGACTTCGTCGCAGCGGGCATCGGGTCGGTCGATTTTGTTGACGACAACGATTGGTTTCACTCCGCACTCGAGGGCTTTGGAGAGAACGAATCGCGTTTGAGGCATAGTTCCTTCGGCGGCATCGATTAAGACGAGGGCACCGTCGGCCATTCGGACAACGCGTTCGACTTCTCCGCCGAAGTCCGCGTGCCCTGGGGTATCGATCAGATTGATTTTGATTCCCTTATACTCGAGCGCGATATTTTTCGAGAGAATCGTGATTCCTCGTTCGCGTTCCAGATCGTTGCTATCGAGGATCCGCTCCCCTTGCAGTTGGGAATCACGAAACTGACCGCTTTGTTTGAGCAGGCAGTCCACCATCGTGGTTTTGCCGTGGTCCACGTGAGCGATAATAACAATGTTTCGGATATCGGTGCGACGCATAGGGGATCTGGTAAATTCTTTCTTAAGCCGGATTGGGAACAGGAAACGCGGATCAGCCTTCGTCGCTAGCGCGGAAGCTACCGACGATCGTTGGGGTATAGCGGCACAGTGCGTTGCCGGGGAAGTACAGTTCTAGTTCGCGCGCTGCGGACTCTGGGGAGTCTGACGCGTGGACCAAGTTCATTTGACGCGAGCTGCTGAAGTCCCCGCGAATGGTTCCCGGAGCAGCTTTTAGTCCATTGGTTGCGCCGAGCATATCGCGAACCACGCGGATTGCTTCGAGCCCTTCGATGGCCAGAGCGACGATCGGCGCGGAGGTGATAAAGTCTTCAAGGTTCTTGTAGAAAGGTTTTGAGACGTGCTCCGCGTAGTGTTCTCGCGAAAGCTCCGGAGTGACTTGCAGCATCTTCATCGCGACGATGTTGAGCCCTTTGCGCTCAAAACGTCCAATGATTTCTCCGATCAAACGGCGCTGCACACAGTCGGGCTTCAACAATACGAGAGTGGTTTCCATGATCTTTTCTAAACAAAAACACAAAGCGAAGGAAAGGAGCGGGGTGCGAACGTTGCACACTACGACGTTGCACGCTACGCCAGGAGAGGCTGAAATTGTCTCGATTTTTGCAACTTGGGCTAGGCGATTCCTTGGATTTCCCAAAGGTTTCCTTAGACTTTCATCTTCCCAATTCGGGCTTTTACGCTTTTCGTTTCTTCCTCCGAACGATACTCTTTTTCTAAGCGCTCTGCTCGGTTCCTATCCCAAGCTGGCAACGGGGCGCATTTGCTAGCTTTTTCTGGATTACTTCCTTCCCGAACGTTTTATGAAATTTAAATTTCCGGTCGTAATTATCGACGAGGACTTCCGTTCTGGTAACGCATCTGGTTTGGGAATTCGGGCGTTAGCCGAAGCGATTGAGCGGGAGGGGATGGAGGTTGCTGGAGTAACCAACTACGGCGACCTATCGCAGTTTGCTCAGCAACAGAGTCGGGCTTCGGCCTTTATTTTGTCGATCGATGACGACGAGTTCGCTTCGGACGCTTCGATGCATTCGGCGTTGGAGAATCTGCGCAAGTTCATCACGGAGATTCGGTTCAAGAACGCGGACATTCCGATTTTTCTGTATGGCGAGACTCGGACATCTCGGCACATACCGAATGATATTTTGCGTGAGCTTCATGGCTTTATTCACATGTTTGAGGACACGCCTGAGTTTGTTGCACGGCACATTTTGCGGGAAGCAAAATCGTATGTGGAGGGTTTAGCACCGCCGTTTTTCCGTGCGATGGTGCATTACGCGCAGGATGGTTCGTATTCGTGGCACTGTCCGGGTCACTCTGGAGGCGTGGCGTTTTTGAAGAGCCCGGTCGGCCAGATGTTTCATCAGTTCTTTGGTGAGAACATGTTGCGAGCGGACGTTTGCAACGCGGTGGAAGAGCTTGGTCAATTGCTTGATCACACCGGTCCGGTCGCTGCGTCGGAGCGGAATTCCGCACGCATTTTCGGAGCGGACCATTGTTTCTTCGTGACGAATGGTACTTCGACTTCGAACAAGATCGTATGGCATTCGACGGTTGCCAACGAAGACATTGTGGTGGTGGATCGTAACTGTCACAAGTCGATTTTGCACTCGATCATCATGACGGGAGCAGTTCCTGTTTTCTTGACTCCTACGAGGAACAATCTTGGGATCATCGGTCCGATTCCAAAGGATGAGTTCACACCGGAGAGCATTCAGCGCAAGATCGATGCGAATCCTTTTGCGAAGGCTGCGCAGGCGAAGCATCCGGATCGCAAGCCTCGGATTTTGACGATCACTCAGAGCACTTATGACGGGATTCTCTACAACGTCGAGCAGTTGCGCAAGATGCTTGATGGGCGCATCGGAACATTGCATTTCGATGAAGCTTGGTTGCCTCATGCGGCTTTCCATCACTTTTACAAAGACATGCATGCGATTGGTCGAGATCGTCCACAGCCTGAAGAATCGATGATCTTTGCAACGCATTCGACTCACAAGCTTCTCGCGGGGATTTCGCAAGCTTCGCAAATTCTCGTGCGTGAACCAGTGAACAAGCAATTGGATCGTCACACCTTCAACGAGGCGTATTTGATGCATTCGTCCACATCGCCTCAGTATGCGATCATCGCTTCGTGCGACGTTGCGGCTGCGATGATGGAACCACCGGGCGGAACGGCTTTGGTGGAGGAGTCGATCGTCGAGGCTCTTGATTTCCGACGTGCGATGCGAAAGGTGGATGACGAATGGGGTGCTGACTGGTGGTTCAAGGTCTGGGGACCAGATTCTTTGGCTGAGGAAGGGATTGGGGAGCGGGAGGACTGGGTTCTGCGCGGTGATGAAGATTGGCACGGTTTCGGCCGTCTTGCTGACGGCTTCAACATGCTTGATCCGATCAAGGCTACTGTTATTACCCCGGGCTTGGATGTCTCAGGTCGTTTCTCTGATTCGGGTATACCGGCTTCGATCGTAACTCGCTACTTGGCGGAACATGGGGTGATAGTTGAGAAGACCGGTCTTTATTCGTTCTTTATTATGTTCACCATCGGGATTACGAAGGGTCGTTGGAACACACTTGTTAGCGCGTTGCAGCAGTTCAAGGACGATTACGACAAGAATCAGCCGATGTGGAAGATTTTGCCAGAGTTTGTTCAGCAGTATCCTCAGTATGAAACCGTGGGATTGAAGAATCTGTGTCAGCGAATTCACGATACGTACAAAGCTCATGACGTTGCGCGAGTCACGACGGAGATGTATCTCTCGCCGATGCAACCGGCGATGAAGCCATCGGATGCGTTTGCGATGATGGCGCATGAAGAGATCGATCGCGTTGAGATCGACGATCTTGAAGGGCGTGCCACTGCCGTGTTGCTCACTCCGTATCCCCCTGGTATCCCATTGCTTATTCCAGGAGAGCGGTTCAATAAGTCGATTGTGGAGTACTTGCAATTTGCTCGTATGTTCAATCAGAAGTTCCCGGGCTTCGATACCGACATCCATGGGCTTGTCGAAACCGTTGTCGATGGTCAGATCCAGTACTTCGTCGATTGCGTGCGGATCAAGTAGTTGAGGGGGGATACCTCAAGCATTGTTACCGCATTCTTTGTACCATGCAGTTGTCGCACAAGTTCGAGAGCGTCCCAATCAGACGGCTTGGGTCGAGCCATCCCACGTTCGCCCGGTGGGTGACGGACTTTCAGGGACGCACGGCGTGACTTGGCAGGAATTACTTGATCGCATTCATCGTTTGGCGACTTGGTTGCTCAAGCAAGGGTTGGAGCGAGGAGATCGGGTAGTCAATCTGGGTGGGAACTCGTTGGGGTGGATTGTTGTCGACTTAGCTTGTAACGCCATTGGATGTATACACGCTCCGATCGATGCGAGGCGGGGAGAGAAGGACATCCGTTGGTGCATTGAAGAATTAACCCCAACGCTGGTTATTGGAAGAGAGGGTTTGGAAGTCGATCTTTCTGCGTTGCCGGATCCATCTACGCGACAGCAAGACGAATGGTTAGAGGAAGACCGACGGGAAGATACCGCGACGATTTTATGGACATCAGGGACGAGTTCGAGTCCTAAAGGGGTGATGCTTAGCAATGTCAATCTACTGAGCAATGCATTGGCAAA
>JBIJCS010000340.1:0-5600 GCA_044344575.1 Pirellula sp.
ATCGCCCTCATGCTATGTCTTAGGTGAGCTTCACACCATCTGACCAAGTTATTGCGAGCGAGTTCCAACTGCTCTTTTGCTGCTTTAGGGATCTCTTTGGGATCCGGGGAAGAAGCGACCGCTTGATTGGCGGCGTAGAGATCATTCAGGAGTTGGATCAGTTGTTCGTCGGTTTGTTGACCAGGTTCGGAAACGGGATGTTTACCGTTTCCGTTCTGAGAGTGAACGTTTGTTTCCATGAGAGCGGTGTTCCTGAGCGAAAGAACGACAAGTAGTTGGATTTACGAAAAGTTTAATCGATCTGTTGGCTGGAATCTGCTTGGCTGGATTCTGCTTGGCTGGATTCTACTTGGATGGGCGATTGTACTTTTGGAGCCGAATCGCTTTCTTCTTGGTACTTGCGGAGTGCTTCGAGTCGGTTCCATTGCCGAGCGAGTTGGTTCGTTGAGGCACGGGAGTTTACGGGGGCTAAACCGCGTTTGGCTTCGTTGACCGCTTCTTTTCGGGTGACATTCTCACGCAAGCGATCGAGGCTACGACCGACCCCTTCGGTAGTAGTGTGGACACCATCGGACACAGCGGTAACCATATCAAGGGTTTTGGACTCGACTTCGGCTTGTTCGCGACGACTCTTGAGCACAGCAACTTCATGTTCGGCCCCGTCGAGGGCATGACGCATATCGACCAGAGCCGATTCAGCTTCCTTTTCGCTTTTCTCCAAACGAGTAAGCCCGGACTTTTTGATCGCAAGCTGCTTGGTTTCGGAGTCTTGGGACGCCATCAGGTCATCGATTTCCCGTTGGAAGTCGACCAGTTGGTAGTCAGCGTTTGCAAAACGCACTTGTTGCAACTGTTGTTCTTCGGCGGCTTGAAGGATTGGGAAAGCTTCCGACAGCAGGCGTTTGCGAGCGGCAAGGGTGATTTCAAGTTTGCTCACGTCGTCGCGAAGTTGAGCGATTTGGGTTTTGGATTGGCTCAGTTGGACTTGTCGCTCGATGACTTCCTTCCGAACGGAGGTCAGTTCGTTAGCGAGTTTTCGATCATGGACTTCATCGGGGATTTGATCTTCGAGTTGGCTGACGGTTTCATCGGCTGAGGCGCGGAAGTACCCAGCGAGTTCCCCGAGGCTGCGACCGGCAACCCAAAACAGCAGACCGAGACCAAGCACGGAACCAGCGGCGATTTTCAAAGACTTTTTCATCGTAGAACCCTTTGTGGTGTCAAGAACAAAATTCAGGACAAAACGTCCCAGCAGCAACATTGCTGCGTCGGTTGTGAAGAATTCACGAACGGGGAGGAGGCTTCGGGCGAGAAATTTGAAAAAAATATCGAAACGATGATTGTCAGGAATCACGGAAAGCCCGGTGCCGAGGGGACTTCAACCTTGATCTAGCCTTTATTCATCGATGGCGTCATGCGGGGGGTGCGATTCCTGTCGCAATGCCCAAATCGAATCGTTTTAACAGCATCATCCAAAGAATTGACTTCCGACGGCCAAGCCCTAATGATTCGATACTACGCAAATGGATAACAACTAGAGCTACTTAAAGCTCTGACGGGTGCGCCAGCGCTTCGATTCATCCAGGAACAAAGCGTTCGACACGATCTACCAAACAACAGATCATAGGCAAGAAATGCGGCCGTTTTGGCCGCGACAGGGCCAAGCATATGTCCAAATCCTCAAACCCGACCGCCGATGAGTTGTTCCAAATGGAACTTGCCAAACGCAACTTGCCTTTTGCGATAATCCACCAGGGACTCTACAAAATCCAAATCGGCGATGTCACTGCCACCATCAACCTCGAAAACATTCGCCGGAATTACAAGCGGGACAATGATGCCGATGCGATCGCACGCTTTGCTGGGCAGTTAGAGACAAACGCGTTCAGTGGAATACAAGATTGGGAAGCTGTAAAATCGCGTGTTCGATTCTCAATTGAACCATCTGACTGCGAGACTGGATTTCATAACCTTCTGTACGAAACCGTGACCGAGGACTTGGTTAAGATCTTTGTCTTTATATCCCCGGACGGGAGTCGGATTTCGTGGATCACCCTGTCCATGTTGGCGGATTGGAATGTCACACGTGAGACGGTTGTAGGCCAAGCCAATACGAATATGAATCAGCTGGTAGCCAACACTTTGTTGGCGATCGAAGAGATCGACGGTGTGAAACTCGGTATGCTCACTACGGACGCGACAGCGTTCAAAGCGTCGATGATTCTATCTGAACAATTTCGTGAACTCGTCAGCCCAACGCACGGCTGGCCCGTCTATGTCGTTGCGCCGGCTCGCGACTTCGTCTACGTCGTGCCAGGCGAACATCCCGACTTCCTTGGTCGACTCGGTGCAGTTGTATTGCGCGAGTACAATGAGTCCGGTTATCCTGTTACGCGCGATGTCCTTGAAGTCGGTGATGACCGACCACTTCTTCGATTACGATCGGCTTGACGTCTATAATCAGTCAGGCGATTACGAGCACGGAAAACATCCAGAACAAACTCATGCACCAAAGTTGCCGATCGGCAACGCTTGAAATGGTGAATTTTTTGGCGGCCACTCGGTGATGGTCGTCGTTCTTCCTTCAATGTAGTAACAACTCGATGACGGAAATTCAATCAACAATCGTGTGGGAACGCGGGGCTGCACAATTTATTGACGGAAAGTACTCGCGTGCGCATTCTTGGAGCTTCGATGGAGGTGCCGTTGTTCCGGCTTCTTCGTCGCCGCATATCGTGCCGTTGCCCTTCTCGATTGAATCGGCTGTAGATCCAGAAGAGGCATTCGTAGCATCACTTTCCAGTTGCCATATGCTTTGGTTTCTTTCCATTGCAGCTAAACGAGGCCTTCGCGTAAATTTCTACCGTGACATTGCAGTTGGCGAAATGGGCCACAATGAGCACAACAAGCTTGTGATATCCCTTGTTCGATTACGACCTGAAATTCATTGGGATGGAGAAACTCCTGCCGATTCCGTAATCGTCGAGATGCACAACGATGCCCACGCCGAATGCTTTATTGCTAACTCGGTTCGTACAAAGGTTTTGACAGAACCACTACTTAAACGGACGAACCTCGGGTAAGGCATGCCCGTCGCCGGGCACCCCACACCGGCAATTCTCTCACCCCTCAACCATCACATTCCTCGCCCCTGCCGCCCTAGCAAAATCATCCTCAGTAACCAGCAGGTAACTCTGCTTGGCAATCCGGGGCGAGTTGCCAAGCCAAGAGCAGACGACATGTAACGGGAACCGTGACGCGAAAGTATAGTACCATCCGTCCGACTTGGCGTGGACTCCTGCGTACAGCAGCAATGAGTCGATATCTGCGGAAATGCTGTCGTGGAAGTAAGTTGCTAGATTTGGATCGATCTCGCAGTAAAAATCGCAACCATCCTCCATGTCGCGTTCTGCGCCACCGGAGATTTTGATTCTCATCGGAGACGATCCGCAAGCCGCTTTTTGGCGTCCGCCCAGTCGGAAAGAGTATCATCTCCTCGCTCTATGGCGGCCACGCGTTCGGCAACAACACTTCGATGCCATTCCGGGGGCGCGGCAGAGGGATTTTCAGTCGTTAGACGTTTCCAAAGTAGTTCCATAGCGACAATCTGCTCATCGCGAGAAAGTCCACCGATTAATGTTTCAAGTGACATATGTTCGCCGCCGAACGCATTCTACTATTACGATGTCTACCGGGCAATTCCATGGTTGGTATATCATCGATGCTCTGGCTAACGATTTCGCCGCGGTCGGTGTTGATCAAGCCATTTCACGTGCCCAGGCTCTTGAAAAAATCGCCCAATCATTTCTTGATCGTTCCCCGACCTGGATTTCGCGCTCTTACTGACAACCTGACCACCTTCAGCAATCCATTTTCAGGTGCCTTTCGAACTCTAATAAACCACAGGGAAAACATCAAAAAGTTCGGTTCCTGTCCTCTCCGCTCAAAAACCCTGGTTTTCCCAGGGTTTTTCGCATATCTGGCCAATTGCTTGGGCCGTCTGTAGCGCCCATGCAACTCGGTGCATGGCGCCTGCGGCGTTGCATTTCGCGTCGCGATACCCAAATCGAGTCGTTTTTCGAGTCGCGCGAGTCGTCAAAACACTGAGGTTTTGCATGGCCCCGTCTGGCACCGCTCCACGCCCGTGGAAGAGGTAGGATTCGAACAATCATCTCGATTTCGACGCACTTCACAACACACCGCGAGCTTCCTTCCCACGCTCGGTCGCCCTTCCGCAGTTGCCTTCACCCCGTGCTTGTTCCCTTGAAGTGGTCGTTTGGTATATTGATCTCCTAGAGATTCCTATCTCGCACAGGGGACTTAAACCCCACGAACCAAAGCCCATGACAGGCGTACCAATCACTTGCATCGAAGTCGCGGACGGTGTTTATTTCCGATGGAACGTCTCCTTGCCGCGACTCGGTGACGTGTAACGTTAGGCATAAAGACGTTGGCGGCAATCGATAAGGCGAATCCATGGTCGCGACTGAGCGCATCCAGAAGATTGGACATCCAACGCTCGAAGTAACGAAGTACGGCGAGTGTCCTCAGGTGCTTTTCATTCATGGCTGTACGGAGACGTCGGCAATATGGCTTCCTGTGATGCAGGCGCTCGGCAACGCCGGTGTCGAAAGTGCCGCTGTAGACTTGCGAGGTCATGGAGGAAGTGATGGCCATGGATCACTTCAGGAGGCGGGTATCGAAGACTATGTCGCAGATGCGCTAAGCACCGTCAACGCGATGCCATCGCTTCGAATTGTTGTCGGTCATTCTATGGGTGGCTTGGTCACTCAGTTACTCGCTGCAAAGACCGACCTTGATTATGCAGTATTGATCGCTTCGTCGCCCGTTTTTGGCATGAGGGGCGACGGCTTGCGCATGGCTCGCAAGCATCCTTGGACGTTCCTCATGTCCTTCCTGCGGCGAAGCTTCAAGCGTCTGTATGTGGATGAGCTTGTCACTAGGTCACTTCTGTTTCATGCGCGGACCCCGGCCGCAACCGTTAGGCAGTTCATGTCCCAAGTACAGGAGGATTCCTGGCGTGCGGGGAACGAAATGAATTCAATCCTTCCTGACCCACGGGCTGTTCGTTGCCCGATTACGGTCATTGGAGGTGCTGATGATTTCATGGTTTCAAGAGCCTCCACTGACGCGACGGCATCTGCGTACGGAGTAAAGCCCATCTACCTTGCAGGGTGTGCACACATGGTCCCCTTGGAGTCCGACCTAGTAATGCTTTCTCGACTGATCATGTCCTCACCTCTTCGAACGCAATAACAAGATGCCTAACTACTCACTCAAGTATTCGCGCATCGGTAACTTGCCGACCAATGGGTCGGATAGCTTTCCTAGACTGCTTCGAGTACGAGAAGAAGCACGAAATCGGGTAA
Source organism: Pirellula sp. (assembly GCA_044344575.1). GTDB lineage: Bacteria > Planctomycetota > Planctomycetia > Pirellulales > Pirellulaceae > JBKCUI01. Next base: position 5,391 of record JBIJCS010000340.1, read on the forward strand.
GGATACCCGTTTCCGGGCACCCTCCCCACACCACCAATTGACTCACCCCTCCACCATCACCTTCGCCACCCCGGCCGCCTTGGAAAAAACATCCTCGGTGACCAGCAGTTAACTCTGCTGTGCAATGCGTGGTGAGTTGCCAAGCCAAGAGCAAACCACATGCAACGGGAATTCGCGTTGGAGTTCCGTTTGCCGGCTAGCTCGCATCGA
>JBIJCS010000341.1:0-5595 GCA_044344575.1 Pirellula sp.
TCGGGGGTGCCATCCGAACAATCCCCAATCGCATTGATCACTTCCAATAACCCAACCTGCGTCAACCGCTCAACCGGCCGCGGAACGTACCTTAGCCTTGTCCATGTGGTCCATCGCACCAGTGGTACGTTGCGCGGTCCTCTTCCCCGTCATGGTCTGCGATCACCGCCTCCGGCCTGGCAGTGGTACCATTTTCAGCCATGATCCTTCCTGAATAAGCTCAAGGTGATTCACTCGGAGAGATTCATTTCAACGAGTGCTTTTCCGGTTTGTTGAAACACAAGAACAGTATCAAAGTCTCTAAGTTGGCGACCAAGGCGATGAACGGCCTCCAGAATACGTTCTGCCGATTCTTTATCCCCCTTTTGATTCGCTTCATTCGCCCTGGTGATCACTGATCTTGCGAAACGTTTGATCTCGCCGACCCGATCGATGAACTTCTGCTGGAAGTGCGCCTTCTTGTCGCGATTCAGTTTGGCGAAGGTTGCTTCGGACATCCGAATGTCTTCGAGTGCGGTGGATTCAATCCAGTTGTCTGGCGCACTTGAGACGAACTTCTGAATTGCGGAATTGAGATCACCCGCATTTGCTAGTTGGAGCACATCCGCCAGTGGATCCTGTTTGGACTCGATTGCAGGGGTAGCAATAACGGAGTTGGTCGTCGCTGGACGATTCTTCGGAGCCTTAGACTCTTCGCATCCTAGCACTGTGAGCAAAACCGAGGAGACAATCATTGCACAGAACGGCAATTCGCCGCGTGCGTCCACAGGGAGAAAGTTGAATAAAACCATGGAAGCTTGGTCAGCCGCAAACAACAGGGATTTCTGTCGGAATACCAAAAGGCTACAAAAATTTATGAACAAAGAACTCCCCTGTCAATCGTGGCCACATGCGTTCGGGTCCGCAGAACGAATGCGGGGGGGAACGATAGGTTTTGGGTATTCGCTTCTTTGAGTTCAAGGTGGGATTACTTACTCATTGCGTTCAAGGTCATCCCGATTTAGAGTTTTTTCTCGAGCCATTTGGCGACGAGTTCGGGTTTGCGCTCTTTCTTCATGTGTTCTAACTGGTCTGGTGGGATTCCCAGTCGCTCCAAGTTGGTGAAAAGGCTTTCCCATGCCTTTTCTAATTTCTTGCCTTCCGCTAGGTACAATTCCGTCAGCAATTCCTGCGCGCGTTGCAAAGAAACGTCGTCGCGATTCTTGTAGTAGTTCTTGATGATCGACTGCTGATACTTGGAATAGTTCTCCATTGCCATCGCGCTGTAAGCTCCTTCTTGGTTTATTTGGCCTTGGTTTACTTGGCCATCTCTTCGAGGATGTTGTTCAAGCCGGGTAACTCGACTCCATGAGACAATTCGCGGATCGCTTGGACGTGCAATGCTTTCGCTTGCGCAATCGCTTCGTTCATCGCTTCGAGGGTCAGTCGTTGCACGGTCGATTTGTGTTCAGGATGCAGGAGCGATTCGCTGACTTCGACGGTTTGGACCAATCCTAACCCATTTACGACGACGGAGACTTGATGGTCGCCTTCGCAAGCTCGACCGCTGATGCGGCGAGCTTCCATCTCCACCTTGAGTTTGCGCATTCGTTCGGGCAGCTGCCCGATGGTCTTCATCAAACCCGCGATGTTTCCTAGGTTTTTAAACATAGTTCGTCCCGGCTTGTCGATGATGGCCTATTGGTTATTTGCGTACTTGCAGTTGCATCCAACCGTCGTCGATCGCAACACTGCAAAGCTTTAGGTCGCGGAATTGCTCGGGGAGTCGGTCGGCCCAACGGACGGGTTTATCGAACAGTTGCGGACGAAACAATTGTTCGAATTTGTCTTTGAGGAATGTGCGGAGCGTAACGCCTAGCACGCCCTTTTGTGCTTTTCCGACAAACTCGACATTCAAATCACCTTGACGTACGAGTTGAATCGTTCCGTCATCACCTTGGACGATCTGGTAGGCTGCTTCGATCGTTGCGGCTTGGTCAAGCGATTGGTCTTCGCGTTCGAGTTTGAGTGTACGAATGCGGAACTTGACGAGCGAATCGTCAAAAATTACGTCGACTGGTCGGAATCCTCGCAGATGGATTGCCCAAGGCCCGTCGTCTGGGTTGCGAGGAATCCCTTTGGCTGCTTCTCCGAATTGGGCGGTATATCCGTCCATTTCTTCGCTACGAAGGACCCGTCCGGTGAGGATAGGTTCCAGTAAGTTTCCGAAGAGGGATTGGTGAACTTGAAGCGTCAATCCGCATGGATCGCTTGGGAATGGGCAAGGACCATCGGCAGCGAGTTGGCTACCGGATTGGACTTTCCACTGTAGTCCGAGTTCATCGCTTCGGGTCCAGGAGTTTCGTTGTGGCGGGGCGATTCCCAAACGTTTCAGAACTGGGGTTTCCAATGCTTCACGCAGGCGTTGATTGGCTTCGGTGACTTGATCGGTGAGTTGTTCGTGGAATTGTGTGCGGATTCGATTTTCCATCCGTGCTTCTCCGATCGCGTCCGCTTGGGGCTTTTTCTTCGAAGCTTGCTTTGCAGCGATTTTGCGAACTAATTTTGAGCGGTGTTCAATGCTGTCGATGGTGGTTCGAAGGGTTGCGTCGACACCTGTATCACCGAGTGTGGTCAGTCCGTTCGGGGTCAGGGTAAGCGATTCGCAAGCCACCACGTCGGCTTGCCCACGTGTATTGAGGACAACGCTTCGGTTATAGCCTTTGTTTTGACTGGAGAAATCACCTTGCATGAGGAGTCGCAAGGTTGCTTGGTAGGGATTATCGACGAGTTGAGGGGTAACACTGCCGCAGAGGAGTCCTTGTCCGTGGATATCGGTCCCCAAGATGACTTCATGCACGGGACTTGCTTGGGCCACCGGTCGCGAGAATGCTTGTCGGACGAAATCGTCCGATGCGAGGACTTGGACGTTAGGATATGCATAGCGCCCGAGGAGCGACGAGACGAGCGAGGGAGTTTGGTTGGATTGCTGCAGGTACGAGGCGAGTTGTGCGAGGTCGTACATCGCGTTTGGATCTCGCTGCATGTCCGGTAGTTGCATTCGCTCGGAGAGTTTGGTCAAACGGTTTTTGAGAATTTGCATGGTCTCATCGGGTTTGGCAGCCATGCGGGTGTCGTGAGCATATTTAGCCAATGCATCTCGAACGGCGGTGTATTCAGGGCGTTCGAGTCCTGGGTAATTTTGTCGGAAGCGTTTTTCGATTTCGACCAAGCGATCAGGGCTGGGGGTATTGCTTGCGAGTGTCTTTTTCAGGTCGTCCCATCGCAGAAATTGTTTCCACAGGGGGCCTTGGGTGGGGGAGGTGTTTAGGAAATTCTCGAAGCGTTCGATACTGCGGTCGAGTTGTTGGCGGGATGCGTTTGCGTCCGGTAAACGACTTGGGTCAAGTTCTGATAGCGATTGATTGACGAGATTCAGTAGTCCGTGGTCTTGCGCGAGGGTCGTTTTCGCAGGGAGTGCGAAAGCCGTTGCGGCGAAGAGAGTCGTCAATGCTCGCCGAAGTGGCGAAATTTGTTTTGTTTTGGCGGTTTCGATCCGCCCGAGGGTGGCTTTCCGCATTCGAGAGGTGGATTGCGGGGGGGCTCCAGTCCTTGAATCTGCCATCTTCCGTACCATGCTTCCTAACCAGCTTTCTACCAAAGGAGTTGTCTCAACGAATCGATGCGTGTGAAGGGTTCACGTTCCATTGTGATTTTTGTAGTTTAGTTTACGAACGGTGTGGTTCCTAGCACCCATCCCCCCTAGCTTGCCTAGGTTCTCCGGTAGTTTGTTTGGGGAGGGGGAAAAGTGGGGTTGGCGGTTCCTGTTGAGTGATCTTCCCCTAACTTCCGTTGGATCTGGCTTGCGTGCTCGTTTGTGGAATTGCTACTAAGTAGCACCGGTTTCCGACCGGTTTACCCTGTTCAGGCAAGCAAGTTTTTGAGACCCCATTGTTATGTTAACCCAGTCCCATCGCACTTCAGTCAACTCCCGTCAGCGGATTCGAGCGTTGGTTGCCGGTTCGGCTATGTGGTTTTCGGTGTCGAGTGCCACGGTGGTTTTTGGGCAAAGCCCCCCTGCCCTGCTTGGGTCCAATTCGGTGAGTACGGGTGCGCGGCAAGCGTCACCTTTGTCGCATTATGGGGAGGGTTATGTTTTATTGCAGCACGGTTCCGTGATGCACGGGTTTATCAAACCTCAGGCAGATTGCGTCACTATTGTGATGGACAAGGGGAACGAGGTAACGGTTTCCAAGCGACAGATCCTAACGATTGGGGCGAGCAAGGAAGCGTTGTACAAGTACCAGACGAAAGCGATTCGCAAGTGGGGTACGGGTGAGCATTGGCATTTAGCGCAATGGTGTATCCAGAACGGATTACTGGATCAAGCGATCGAGCATTATTTGGAATTAGAAAAACAAGCGGCAGACAATCCTCGGTTCAAGCAATTGGATTTACAGCTCAAGCAAGCGTTGTTGCAGGATGAACAGGTACGCAAGGCGATGCTAGAACAAGGCATATCGCTACCGGAGGATGCGGAGGGTTTGCCTGAGTCGCGGTTGACGGACACGACGCCGATGACAGGTAGTGCATTAACCGGGGCGCAAGGTGGCGTGGTACAAGCTGGAGTCGTTGAACAGGCTGGTGTAGTCGGCGACCGAGCGATTGCGGGTTCGGTGGTCACGGCGGTGGGGCGATCGGATCAGAGCGAGCCGGTTCGGTTGGCTTCGTCTTACCCTGCACATACGATTCCTGGATACGTACGCAAGAGTTTTCAAACTGAGTTGACTCCGGTGGTGGTTTCACGCTGTGGGCAATCGGGCTGCCATGGGATGTTGGCCAAGAATCCATTTCAGATTTTCCAGCCGGTGGGAGAACAGGCTGCGTCGATCAACGAACGCAATTTGGAACGTATCCTGCGATACATCAACGTACAGCAACCTGCGGAGTCGGATTTGTTGTTGTATGCGTCGCAAGCTCACGGCACGCAGCGGAATGCGAGTTTGAATCTCAATCGCGAGGAGGATCGCATTCATTTGGATCGCATTGCGCAATGGATTCAGTCGTTGTCACGCGTTCAATCGAACGAATTGAAGGAAGAGGGGGCATCGCGCGTTGTGCAAGCTGCGGCGACGGGTATTACAGAGGGAGCAGTGCATCGCAAGGATGGGGAATCTTTGGTGGCTGATCGCAATGCAAAGCTGAGTAAGCCGCCGAAGAGTGGTGGGCCGGCTGTGGCGATCGATGCGGCCGAGTTGGCTTTGATTGAGCAAGAGATTGCGAAGTTGGAGCGAGTTCCGGTTGGCAAGGTTGGTTCCGACGAGTCAGCATCCAAGGATCCGTTCGATGCGAAGATCTTTAATGCAAAGCATCGTGGTGGGAAGTAGAGAGTAGGCGGGAGGCGATAGGCCGGAGGCGGGAGGCGATAGGCCGGAGGCGGGGGGCCTGGATGGTGGTACGCCTTCGGCTGACTGCTAAACGAAGGAGGGGTACGCCTACGGCTGACTGCTAAACGAAGGGGTGGTACGCCTACGGCTGACTGCTAAACGAAGGAGGGGTACGCCTACGGCTGACTGCTAAACGAAGGAGGGGTACGCCTACGGCTGACTGCTAAAC
>JBIJCS010000342.1:0-5556 GCA_044344575.1 Pirellula sp.
CGCGATGGCGAGAAGATCGAAACGAAGATGGTTCGGTTCCGTACTTTGGGTTGTTGGCCATTGACCGGAGCGGTTGAGTCGAACGCGACGACTTTACCGGAGATCATTCAGGAGATGTTGCTTACGAAGACTTCGGAGCGACAGGGGCGGGTGATTGACAAAGACGGTGGTGGTGCTGGTATGGAATTAAAGAAGATTCAGGGGTACTTCTAACATGTCTCATCAGAGCGACTTGATTGCGGAAGACATTCTTGCGTATCTCGAACAGCATGAGCGCAAGGAGTTGTTACGGTTTATTACTTGCGGTAGCGTCGACGATGGCAAGAGTACTTTGATAGGACGTTTGCTTTACGACAGCAAGATGCTTTACGAGGATCACCTTGCGCAGTTGGAGAATGAGAGCAAGGTGCATGGGACGACGGGTGGGGGATTTGACCCTGCGTTGGTCACAGATGGGTTACGAGCGGAGCGCGAGCAAGGGATAACGATTGACGTAGCGTATCGTTATTTTTCGACAGCGAAGCGCAAGTTTATCATTGCGGACACTCCGGGGCATGAGCAGTACACGCGTAACATGGCCACGGGGGCTTCTACTGCGGATCTAGCAGTCATCTTGATTGATGCTCGGCATGGAGTGTTGACCCAGACGAAGAGGCACAGTTTCATTGTCTCTTTGTTGGGAATTCGTCACGTGGTGGTGACGATCAACAAGATGGATTTGGTGGGTTATGATCAAGCGAGGTTTGATCAGATTTGCAAGGACTACAAGGAGTTTGCGTCGCGTTTGGATTTACCTGATTTGCATTTTATCCCGATTGCGGCTTTGCACGGGGAGAATGTGGTCGATCCGAGCCCGAACATGGGTTGGTACCGTGGAAGTACGTTGATGAATTTCTTGGAGACTGTCTATATTGGATCGGACAGGAACTTGGAAGATTTTCGATTACCGATTCAGTACGTGAACCGACCGAATTTGGATTTCCGTGGATTTTGTGGGACGATTGCATCGGGCATTGTTCGGCAGGGAGATCAGGTGATGGTCTTGCCCTCGAAGCGGACGAGTCGCGTGAAGCGATTAGTGACGCAAGACGGGGATTTGTCGGAAGCATTTTGTCCGCAGTCGATCACGGTGGTGCTTGAGGACGAGGTAGATTGTTCGCGAGGCGACATGATCGTGCGTCCAGGGAACGTGCCGAAGGTTAGCAATGATTTCGATGCCACGGTGGTATGGTTGAGTGCGGACCCGATGTTGCCTGGCAAGACCTATCTGTTCAAGCACACGACGCAGACGGTTTCGGGGCAGATCGATTCTTTGCGATATCGGGTTGATGTCAATACGTTGCATCGTTCACCATCTCCCGAGTTGAATCTCAATGAGATAGGTCGTTGTGCGGTGACATTGAGTCAACCGATTTATTTTGATGCGTACAAGCGCAATCGCTCGACCGGTGCATTTATCATTATTGACCGTTTGACGAATGCGACGGTTGGAGCGGGGATGATCACGGAGCGAGACTCAGCGCGTCCGCGGGCGGCTTGGGAGAATACCGAGGTTGAGTCTCAGGGGCCGACGGGGGTTTCCGAGGTGACGACGGCGGAGCGGTCGGCGCGTTATGGTCAGCAAGCGGTAACGGTGTTGTTTACCGGGTTAACTGGGACGGGCAAGACGGCGATTGCGCAGGGGGTTGAGAGGCGACTATTCGATCGTGGTCGAGCGGTGATGGTGGTTGATGGCGAACGGATGCGGCGTGGCGTCAATCAGGATCTTGGGTATACCGTGGAGGATCGCAGCGAGAATTTGCGAAGGTCGGCTCACGTGGCGAAGTTGCTCAACGAGGCGGGTTTAATTTGCTTGGCAGCTTTCTTGGCCCCGAGTGAGTCGGTGCGCAATCGGGTTCGGGAGACGGTAGGGAAGGATCGCTTTTTCGTGGTACATGTTACGGCGGAAGAGTCCGTTCGCAAGGAGCGGGACACGAAGGGGCATTACCAAAAAGCGGAGGCGGGTACATTGCCAAACTTCCCGGGCGTGAGTGCTTTGTATGAAGAACCGGTGGGCGCAGATTTGACGCTGGATTCGGGAACGCTTTCGCTTGAGCAATGTGTGGACTCTGTCGTGAGCATGCTAGAGCAGCGTGGATTCCTCAAAGGCTAGTTGGGCTTATTAGGCCAATTTGATTTGCCTTACGACAAGATATTTGTCATGTCTCGGTCGAATTGACCTCTAGTGAAGACGGAATGGAATCCGCTGTTGGAGGCGAGTTCCAGGGTATCTTTCAGTACGTGTGCACCGTATCCGAGAAGGTGAGTGCTGGGTGCGAGGTTTAGAGTGGTTTTTGCGAGTTGTGGTAGATCGATAGTTGGCATGCCGAGGTCGACCACAACGTAGCGGATGATGGATTGCGTTTCGATCAGCTCCGCAAGTTTTTCTGAGAGTTGATGTGGATCGCGGATGGCGATGAGTTTCAGTCCAGCGTTTTTGGCGACGGCGCCTATACGAGATTGGAACATCAGGTCATTCCCGACGAAGATCACGTAGTTGAAGGCTGGGCCATCGGTTGGGGCGTCGCTCATAGATAGTTACAAATCAAAGTGGGACAAGGGGCAAGGTGGGATAAGGTGCTGTACAAGGCGACGGTAATGTGGGTTACCGAAGTGCATTTTCTTTGGTGTCGGTGGCTACACGTGGATCAGAAGAGGGGTTGGTTGAAGGAGTGTTTTCCGTTGCAGTTTCGTGATCGCTAAGAGCGATAGCAAGCCAGCCTTGTTCCATTTCCAATTGGGAGATCATTAATCCTGAGCTGCGTGGATCGTTGATTAAGTCTTGAGATACAAGTGGGATGTGCGTTTTGTCGGATAGGACTTTCGCGAAGATCGCACGAAGAGGGAATCTGTCTTTGGATCCCATGCGGTGGCCATCGATGCTGATGACACTATCGCGAACGAGTTCGGCTTGAAGGCCTGAGACGCGTGGAGTGAAGCAGGTTTTGACAGTGAAGTTCTTGAGATTGATTTTTCCGAGTTGTTCCAGTGAGGCGATTCGCATCGTGATCAGCATTTTCCCGTCGAGAAATTCTACGCTCATTGGATGAACGTCCATGAAGCGGATCGTAACGTCATGGGGAGTATCTTCTGGGAGAGTTGGTGTGGGGACTTGGAGGAGGGTTGCAACATGTTGTGCGAGTTCCGCGATGGACCAGTCTTTGTCGGGCAGGAGGGCTTGTGCCACCAAGTTGTTCATCGAGGATTGGTGCAGTTGGAAAGACATCAAGCAGTCGGCGGGTGCGAGTGGTCGAGGGGTGTTGGCTGCAATTTGATCGTTACCAGCGATGCGGTAGCGTGCGACAAGTCGAGTGTCGGTGCTTTGCATATCAACGATCATGGGATGTAGTTCCAATTGTTGAAGCGGGCCTAGAAGTCGGCGGGAGAGTTGATCACGAGCTTGGTCAAGATTTTCTTGGAGTTGCGAGTCGAACTCTGAGTCTGTTTGGTTTGCGATAAGCTTTTGAGTGATCCGCCGTGCGACTGGTTTGGATTGATTAAATTCTTGTTTTGCAACGTAGCGGACCATATCACCCATGATGGGTAATTGGTCCCATTTGGTTGAGAATTTGCGGAGAGATTCTTGGGATTCGACGGTTGCTGGGGTGCCATTGATTGTCAGGGTGCTGGGGTCGAGCCTTAGTTCTCGGCTGGATTGAACTTTTGCTTTGCTTGAATTGTAGAATGTTGCACCGCTACGGCTTGATCGCGTGCTGGAGTGAATATTTCCGTCGAGTTGCAAGGAGAACTTCCATGCTTTTGCATCGGGTAGTAGGTCGACATGTAGATTGGTCATGACTTGGCTTGCGCCTCGCGTGTCTGCTCCGAGGATTCGTTGTTGAACAGGTTTCGAGCTGACTTGGTCTTTTGGCATCAGGCGGTTGATGAAATTTTCGGAGACGCTCAAGCGGATATTTGCGCTGCGGTAGTGTTGATTGAGTGCATCGGCGATAGCGTATTGGAGATCGGAATCCGAGAATCGAAGAGACTGGATGGTTTCAGCAATATCGACGGAAGCGCGGTGGATTGGGGTTTGTTCGATGGTTTCGAGATCTGCGAGGAGTTTACGGTAGTCGACTGGTACTACGGTCAGGGGGTGGATATCCTCTGCGATTGCTCGAATTTCTTCACTGGCGAGAACTGCTTTTTGATCAGGGGAGACGCGATTGAAGGTAACACGGTTGAGAAATTCTCTTGCGATAGCGACTTGTTCATCGTGGGAATCGACGTCACCGTTTGCGAGGGAATCGAGGCGATCGAGCATTAGAAAATTCGTCCAGCTTTGTCGATCCGAGGATTTGTTGAGTGCATCGCGAACGACAGCAACATGTTGGGAGAGGGTTTGGAAGTCGAGCGTATTGGACTTTGCTGCGACAGGAAGGTATCCATCGGACTGGGAGGCTTTCATGCATTGGTAGACTTTATCCCATACGATCGAGCGACGTTGTAGGCTTTGGGCGATCCAGGAGGTTCGGATTGCGAGAGGGTATTTGGTTTCGAGATTTGATTCGGCCCAAGCGAAGCCGATCCCGGAGAGTTGCATTGCTTGAGCTATTAAATCAGCGGATTGTTCTGAAGTGATTTCGGTGGTTGAAAGTTTTTCGAACAGGGACGTTACATTGGAGATCCAGGTGTTTAGTTCTAGGTTGGCCGTTGCGTCCTGTTCATTTTGAACGAAATCAGAGAGTGCGTTTGTTTCGGCAAGGAGTTGGTTTGCCATGGGCCATACTTTTGACCGTCCTTCGGGCAAGTTCGTTGTGGGTCTGGTGAGAGCAGAGGGGGATTCGGATTCTGGCTCAAGCGTTTTAAGGGTGGAGACAGGTTGAGCGGTAAGGGGTGTTGAGTTCGAATTGGAAGCCTGCGGTAGTTTTTGGGATTGGGCGAGTTTGGAATTGGAGCGGTTGAGAAAAGGGTCCGGCAGGTCGGTAGCGAGGGGTGCTTGAAGTTTTGCCGTGACGGCCGGTTCGAGCATGGCGATAGAGAGAGGAGTTTCGGAGCGGTAGGTTGTCCAGGTTTCGTGATCGACAAGTTGATCGATGGAGTTCGAGTCGGCGCAGAGGGGTTCTGCGTGGATTGCGAGTTTGGGAGATGGCGATTCAACGACGGGAACAAGGGATGTACGAACTGGAAATTTCACCCCTGGGACTTGGTTGGATTGAGTATGTTGCCAGTAGAGCGTCATACCGATACAGACCAAGGCAACCACTAGCGCGTAGATCCATCCGCTGACGCTCCCTGGCGAACGATTTGTCATCCCTGATTCCCCTTCGAGTCCGGTAGAAGCCCTTCGAGTTTGGTAGAAGCTAGAGTCTGGTGGGATCTAGAATCTTCTGGGCTGTTCTCTCGTTTTCGACGCTTGGTAGGCGAATCGTGAAACCGCATTGGTGCGATTTGTGTGGCTTTCCGTTTGTTGGTTACCCCTCTGTACTACCTAGATAAAATGTAGGGGCGATTTGTAAAGCTAGCATACAAACGATTGGGATTTGGTTATTATGGTGCAGCGCGGAGTAGCGGGGA
>JBIJCS010000023.1:0-18129 GCA_044344575.1 Pirellula sp.
CGGTGCCACAGAAACAGGCGCGGACGGAACTGGTGCCTTCGCAACCGGTGCTGGTGCAACTGGTGCTTGTACCGCCGGTGCTGGTGCAACTGGTACTTGTGCAACTGGTGCAGGTGCCGCCGGTGTAGACGCAACAGGGGCCGCACTCACAGCCCCCTCCAGCGTACCGACCACCTGCCCTACCTTCACCGTCTCGCCTTCTTTTACCGTCAAACTCAACACCTTGCCCGCCTGCGGACTCGGAACCGCCACCGTCGCTTTGTCAGTCTCAAGCTCAAACAAAGCCTGATCCTTCTTCACCGTGTCGCCAACCTTGACATACACTTCGAGCACATCGCCAGATTCGACGCCTTCTCCAAGCGACGGCAACTTGATTTCTATAGCCATGAGTTGTTGATTTTTCAGTAAATAATGAGGAAAGAAACAGAGTTGCCGAACGACTATGCGTACAGCGGATTGGGCTTCTCAGGATCCACTCCGAGATCCTTGATCGCTTGTGCGACCTCCTTCGCAGGAATGATTCCCGCTCGACTCAATCGATATAACGCCGCAATCGCAACCGAAGCCGCGTCGACTTCGAAATGCCGCCGCAACGTTGGACGTGTTTCACTACGCCCCATCCCGTCGCAACCAAGCACGTAATAGTCTTGGTCGAGATAAGGCATCAGTTGCTCACCAACCGCTCGGACGTTGTCACTCGCGGAAATAATCGGTCCCTTGACACCCTCAAGAACACTCTGAATGTAACTCTTGCGTGCCGGTTGATCAGGATGAAGCATGTTCCATCGCTCCACGCTTTGCGCGTCACGTCGCAACTGGGTGTAACTGGTCACACTCCACACATCGCTCGAAATTTGATACGTTTCAGCCAAGATCCTCGAAGCTTCCAAGACATGTCGCAAAATCGCTCCAGATCCAAACAACTGCACGCGTCCCCGCGTCTTCGGTGCCTCTTCCGATCGGAATTTGTAAATCCCCTTGATGATCCCGTCTTCGACACCCGCCGGCATCGCTGGCATCTCGTAGTCTTCATTGTGGACAGTGATGTAGTAAATCGCTGTCTCTCCCTCTTGGTACAACTTACGCATCCCGTCGAGAATGATCACGACAGTTTCATACGCCCAAGCAGGGTCGTAAGCCCGAACGGTCGGAAAAGCCATCGCGTTGAGATGACTGTGACCGTCTTGGTGCTGCAACCCTTCTCCATTAAGCGTCGTGCGTCCCGCCGTTCCACCGATCAAGAACCCCTTGGCCCGCATGTCCGCAGCAGCCCAAATCGAATCTCCGACTCGCTGGAATCCAAACATGGAGTAGTAGATGTAAAACGGAATCATGTTGATCCCGTGAGCCGAATAAGCCGTTCCTGCAGCCACGAAACTGCTCATCGAACCGCACTCGGTAATACCCTCTTCCAAGATCTGTCCGTCTTTGGCTTCCTTGTAATAAGCTACTTGATCCGAATCGATCGGTTCATACAACTGACCTGCATGCGCGTAAATTCCTATCTCCTTGAACATCCCTTCCATACCAAACGTTCGGGATTCATCCGGTACGATCGGAACAATGTTCGCACCAATCTTGGAGTCCTTCACCAACCGATTCAACAACCGCACAAAACCCTGCGTCGTCGAAATACTCTTGCCATCCAACTGCACACTCATGAACTTGCGATAGTCATCAAGCGACGGTGTCTCGGTGACAGGATGCTTCGTCGGACGACTAGGCAATGAGCCACCCAAAGCTGCTCGACGCTCCTTCAAGTACTTGATCTCTATGCTTGTCTCAGGTGGCTTGTAAAACGGTGCATTCGCAACGTCTTCGTCCGAAATCGGAATGCCAAACCGAGAACGAAACTCCAGCAACTCCTTCTCATTCATCTCCTTCTGGTTGTGGGCAATGTTTCGCCCTTCTCCAGCTTCACCCAAACCATAACCCTTAATGGTCTTCGCGAGAATGACCGTCGGTTGCCCCTTATGCTCTACCGCCGCTTTATAAGCTGCGAAAACCTTCTCTGGGTCGTGCCCGCCCCGCTTCATCTTCTCTAACTTCTCGTCGGAGTAATTCGATACCAACCCCAACAATTCGGGATACTTGCCAAAGAAATGCTCGCGAATATAAGCCCCCGACATCCCTACATACTTTTGGTACTGACCGTCGACGATTTCGGTCATTCGCTGAGCTAAAAGACCCGATTCGTCACGCTCCAACAAAGGATCCCAGTCACTGCCCCAAATCACCTTGATCACGTTCCAACCCGCACCGCGGAAGACCGCTTCTAACTCCTGAATGATCTTGCCGTTGCCGCGAACCGGACCATCCAAACGCTGCAAATTGCAGTTCACGACGAAAATCAAATTATCAAGCTTCTCCCGCGATGCCATCGTGATTGCGCCAAGCGTCTCCGGCTCGTCGCACTCACCATCCCCGAGAAAAGCCCAAACCTTCTGCCCACGCGTGTCCTTCAATCCCCGATCGTTGAGGTACTCGTTAAATCGAGCTTGGTAAATCGCCATGATCGGCCCAAGCCCCATCGATACCGTAGGATATTCCCAGAAGTCAGGCATCAGCCACGGGTGCGGATAACTGCTCAACCCACCATCAGGCTGCAACTCCCGCCGGAAATTCTCCAGCTTCGACTCCGGCAAACGCCCCTCGACGTAAGCTCGCGCATACATCCCCGGAGATGCGTGCCCCTGGAAATATACCAAATCCCCAGAATAACCCGTCTCCCCACGCCCCTTGAAGAAGTGATTAAACGCGACCTCATACAGAGTGGCACTGCTTGCAAACGTGCTGATGTGCCCCCCCTGCCCCTTGTTTTTCTTGTTCGCACGCACCACCATCGCCATCGCATTCCAGCGGATGATGCTCTTGATCCGACGCTCAATCTCTCGATTCCCCGGATACGGAGGCTGCTTCGACAAAGGAATCGAATTGACATAAGGCGTCGAAGTCTCGATGGGCATCTCCACCCCATCCCGCCGTGCACGATTCTCCAATGCTTTTACCAAATAACGAACGCGATCTGACCCCTTGCTCTTATACACGTAATCGAGAGAGCCAAGCCACTCGCTCGTTTCTGCGGGGTCCACATCGATGGGGGCTTCGACTTGACCGGATGCGACGAGCACCGAAGGGTCCGCTTCACCAAGGAGTTTTGCGTCCGACATAGATTTCCGATTCTTGAGCAAGGGTGATCAGCCAGCTGGAATATCCTCTCCAGACCGTTTGTTTTAACATGGACGTATTGTCGCGAAAGCCCCCGTTTGATGGAAGATGAATCCAACGGATTTTCCGGGGTTTCCGATAACCAAAGGCAGGATTTCCGTCATTAACGCGTTTTGGAATCCTCCCAACGGCGTGTGATCCGCGAAGAAGGGGGCTTTCCACCCCCCACGGATTTCTCTTGTCCAGGCCACGGTAGCATCGAGGCAAGCTGCATTGCATTTAAATCGACTTCCGACCCGGAAGTCGATTGCACAGCCGCTACCAAATGGGTCATCGGTAAGATTTCCTTCGGTGTGCATACCGTCCCCTGCCCCAACTGAATCGCCACCGGCGGCCACTGACTCGGACCAGGCAACAATCCCTGCAGCCTAAGCCCATCGTGACTGATCTCGAAACCAGCTGCAAATGCCTCAATATCCTGACTCTCCTGCAACTGCGACTCCCAGTTCGACGGCAATTGCAACCATTGCGAAGCCCTCTTGAGCCACGCCGTGTTCGCGCTACCGTTTGCAACTTCCAATTTCCCCTTCGCATACAAAATCTGACCGTTCCGCAAATTAAGACGCTCTAGACTTGCCATCCCTACACCACGCAACGGCGAACCAAAAGATGCCGTCAAATCCCCCATCCGCAAGTGATCAAGCTGCCCCTGAAACATCGCGTCCGAGTCCAATCCCCCCCACTGCGCTCGCAATACACCACGAAACTTGGCTTCCTCCCCAAAATTCCGAAGCACCGGCAACCAACTATGAAAATTCGATATTCCAATCCACGACTTGGGGGACTGTATCTCCAAACTCGTCGAAAGATTCTCCGGATCATGACTTCGAACCACCTGCAATTGCACCTCCCCAAAAGGCTGATCAGCAAATGCGAACTTGGCCATCAATGACGACTGAGCCTCCGTCGGTTTCATCACTAACTCAATCTGCCCAAGCCTCGTCTGCTCGCCTCCTCGGTGCAAACTAAACCCATTCGGAACAGAAAGTGCCAGCATCGTCTCGCGTGTCTGCGGCTTGCATAAAAAACCATCATGCAACAACTGCAACGCAGGCTCCAACTGGTCAGCATCCAAGACCGGATCCTCTAAAATCAATGACCAGCCCCTCGGTTTCATCAACCCATCCAACCGCCGCACCTTCACCAACGGCACGTCTGTCTCCGGATGAAACGCGACGACGTCCTCGGCACGAAATTGCTCAAAGGTCATCCACTTCAATGCCCCCGCCCGAATCCGTACCCCCAAATTCGCTCCAACTCGAGACTCCCAACTTCGCTTCATCTGGTTCTGCACAACCGGCGACCAATACACCACCGTCGAAACCACAATCATCAAGAACGGCGCAGCACCACCGACGAGCAATCCCGCCCGCGTTAACGCTTTGCGTGTCCGCTCATGCAGCGGCTTTCTCTTGATCAATCGTCGAACCATAACCCTTTGCTAATAGCAAAAACTCGAGCGCAAAATCAAGTCCACACGCCCAAAGTTCCCTCTTGCGATCAACCATGAAATCAAAGTACTTTTGCTCATTCTGCCCCTTAACATGTTCCTATACATTCCCAAAAGGCGTAGCGAACAAAACGCCAGCGGAACGAATAACCAGCGGAACATATAACCAGCGGAGTATGTTCGCTACCCAATCCTCTGTCCTAACTCACACTCGTTCCAACACACACCCAAGGAGTACACTATGGGCCTCTTACAAGAATTCAAAGAATTTGCGATGCGAGGAAACGTCATCGACCTTGCCGTCGGCGTTGTCATCGGCGGCGCGTTCGGCAAAATCGTCGACTCCCTCGTTAAAAATTTAATCATGCCTGTCGTCGGATTCCTCACCAAAGGGATCGATATCGCCAAACTCAACTACACACCTCCCGTCCCCGAAGGAGTCAAAGTCGAACCCCCTACCCTCGCATACGGTGCTTTCCTCCAATCCATCATCGACTTCCTTATCATCGCTGCAGCGATCTTCTTAATGGTCAAACTGCTCAACACAGCCAAAGCGAAATTCGATAAAGCCAAGGCCGATGCACCCCCAGCCGCGCCTAGCGAAGATATCCTGCTCCTGAGAGAAATCCGCGATAGCTTGGCAAATCGCAAGTAATCCAAACTAGCCGGTGAACCACAGCGACCTTACACCCGCTACCGTTCCTAAAACCGGCACGAAAAAAAGAGAATGCGGATTTGGTAAACCGCTCGCCTGTCAGGATCGAGCGGTTTGTGAAATAATGGACCAAGGGTCACCGCGAATTGACCGCGCGGTTCTACTCCCACCCTGTCCTTACCACCCCCCGCATCTCACTCCGCCCGCTTTCTTCTATGCAATCCCATCGCACTAGCCAACTCGACCGAAAAACTGCAGAAACTCAAATCTCTCTGCGACTGAACCTCGACGGCTCCGGTCAAAACAACATCCACACCGGTGTCGGCTTCCTCGATCATATGTTGGTCCTCTTCGCGAAACACGCCCTGATCGACCTGGAAATCCAAGCCGTCGGCGACACCCACGTCGATGCTCACCATACCACCGAAGATGTCGGCATCTGCCTCGGCCAAGCCTTTCGAGATTGCCTCGGTACCAAATCCGGTATCCGACGCTACGGACATATCGTCTTGCCCATGGAAGAAACCCTTGCGACCATCGCTGTCGATTTCAGCGGCCGAAGCTACTTGGTCTTCCAAGCACCCATGCCTGCTCAAAAAATCGGTGAATTCGATAGCGAACTTGTCGAAGACTTTTGGCAATCATTCGCTGCCAATGCACAATGCAACTTCCACGTCCTCCTACACTACGGGCGAAACACCCACCATATCGCCGAAGCCATCTTCAAAGGCGCAGCTCGCGCCATCCGACAAGCGATCGAAATCGACCCAAGACAACCCGGTATCCCAAGCTCCAAAGGAGTCCTGTAGCATGCGTCAACTTTCTAGGATGCGTCAACTTTTCCGAACCCTGCTCCTGACCTCCCTCCCAACAACGGCTCTGACTTCCACCATTCTGACTTCCACCGTTCTGACTGCCACCGTTCTGACTTCTACTGGCCTTCTTCATCAATCTGCTTGTGCTCAAGACGCCACTGCCAAGATTGGGCTCAGCGATGAGTCCCTCGCAAAAGACTTCCAAAACTGGCTAGACGACCAATGCCAACGCCATCCTATGTTCGCAACCTACATGGGAAACCACGACTACGATCACCTTCTCGATGATCTATCCCCCAAAGCACGCGCCGCAGACATTGAACACGATCGAGATACCCTCAATCAACTCAACAAAAAATACGCTGACTCCAAACAACTCTCCCGCAACGCGCAAATCGATCTGGAGATCTGGAAGCACACTCTCGAATATCGAGTCTGGCAAGCCACGGAACTCAATGACTTCGCAAATGACCCTCGCACCTACCTGACCTACGCGTCCGATAGCGTCTTTACCCTCCTGACTCAATCCACCCTACCAAAACATCGCAATGTCGAAAACGCAGCGAAACGCATCGCTGAAATCCCCAAAATCGTTGACGCCGCAAAAGCCTCCCTCGGCACCCCCCCGAAGATCCTCACGGAAATCGCAATCAAACGTACCGATGGAGCCATCGCATTCTACGAAAGCGATATCTTCTCTCTCGCAGAAGAATCCCCACAACTGAGCCCCCTGCAAACCCCCTGCAGAAGCGCGGCCGCCGCGCTCAAAGAATACAAACGCTTCCTCGAACAAGATGTCTTGCCCCGCTCCAAAGGAACTTGGCGCATCGGTAAAGAAAAATTCTCGCAAAAACTCTTGCTCGAACTCGATGCCGGACTAACTGCCGAACAAGTCATCGCAGCAGCCAACTCCGAAGCGGACCGCGTCGAACGGGAAATGTACTACGTCGCAAAACAACTTTGGTACACAACATTCCCAACCATCACCCTTCCTCCTGACGATGAACCCGGACGACGAGAAACCATACGGCGCGTTCTCGCCGAACTATCCAAAGAACACGGCACCCCGGAAACCCTTGTCGTCGATGCGAAGAAAACGGTCGATGCGATCAAGGAGATGATTCGCTCCAAAAAGATCCTGACACTCCCAGACCCAGATCAATGCGACATCATTGAAATGCCCGAATTCCAACGCGGATTCTCCGCAGCCTACCTCAACCCCGCACCCGCACTCGATCCAAACGCAAAAAGCCTTTACGCAATCGCACCGCCCCCCTCCGATTGGCCCCAAGAACGACGCGATGCGTTCTTCAAAGAATACAACAAGTACATGCTTCAAATTCTCACCATTCACGAAGCATACCCAGGACACTACGTCCAACTCGATTACTCCAATCGCGTAAAATCCCCCGTTCGTAAAATACTATCTTCAGGAGTCTTCGCCGAAGGATGGGCTGTCTACACCGAACAAATGATGCTAGACCAAGGCTACGGCAACGGTGACCTCGCTCTGCGATTGCACCAACTCAAGTTCTACCTTCGAGCCGTTCTCAACGCGATCCTCGACCACTCCATGCATTGCACGGAAATGACCGATGAACAAGCGATGGAACTACTCGTGGCACGAGGCTACCAATCGGAAGCTGAAGCGTTCGGCAAAGTCCAACGAGCGAAACAAAGCTCTTGCCAACTCTCTACCTACTTCGTCGGCCGAACCGCTTTCTACAACCTTCGCCAATCCGTCCAACGGAATCGCGGAGATCAATTCAACCTCCAAGAATTCCATGAACAAGTCCTCAACTGCGGTACCATCCCTGTAAAGTACTTGCCCGAACTCGTTCGCTAAAGACAGGGCTAAAGACTAGTCTTGAGACAGTCCGAATCTCCCAAACGAACTTCCGTCAATCCTCTTGCCGAGAAGAACCGTAGATCTGACGACTGTCCTCCGCACGCGCTTGAACCTCGAAAGGATTATCCCAATAAGCGTCCCCGCCTCGCAAGCGAACCCAAACGCTGCTGAGCAAGTAAGCTGGGATAAAAAAAACTCCCCAACGTTCATACTGCCGGACATGCACCACTTCATGCGTCCATGTCCCATAAAACGTCTCCTTGTCCACCGCCAAAATGGTATGTCCCAACGTCAAAGCTGCCGCCCCACCCGGTACCCAAGCCTTCCTCAGCAGTCTTTCAATCGCCGGCCCTACCACCCCAACAGTCCCGCCATATCGGATGATCTCCCGATCTCCTCGCCACGGCACCAATACAAATAACAACCCAATCGCCGTCCAAGGTGACGGCCAAGCATACCGAAAACCTTCGCGCAACCAGCTCCAAAGCTTCACGCGGTCCACTCCCCCCATCGCTCAATTCCGAACCGTATCGGTCTTCTTCGATCCTACCAACCCCACACCTAAGAGAATCATCGCTAACACACAGAAACTCAGCAACGACAAATCCATCCGATCATGCAAAGCTGCTGGAAACCATGAGTATCCCTTCGCATCCACCGCCGCGATCCAACTCGGCTGAAAATTCATAAACGAGATCAACACCGCAGCAATCGCACCCCCAGCGATGTATCCAGAACTCAACAACATCGCCGGACTGGAATCCTCTTGATCTGCCCCCTTACGAGCCGCGTCGATCATCCACCGCACTAACCCTCCAACAAAAATCGGTGTCGATGCCGCTAATGGTAAATACACACCAACCGCAAAAGGCAAACTCGCCACACCACTTAACTCCAATGTCACCGCAATCAAGACGCCAATCAACACCAAACTCCACGGCAAGCGGCGATCCAAAATCCCGTCGATGATCAATTGCATCAGGACCGTCTTCGGCGCATCAAACTTATTTTTTGTAACGTCATTCCCGAAATCATCCTCCTTGAGCTTTCCATTGATCGCAGGATCCACCAAATACGCCGGGACCCCTCGCTCATCCAACAAATAGCGCCCCGGCGGTAACGCTTGATCAACCTCCGCCCTTCCGAGATTGAGCACGTAGTACTCGGACTTGTCCTCCGCGTAAGGCCCCGAATGCACGGTGTCCTTCGATAATCCATCAATGGGTACTTGAACCTGCTGGAACCCCTCCACCGCTTTCTTGCTATACGTCGAATTCGCTTCGTTCATCGCCAACAATACCAGTCCTACCACCAACGCACTCGTCAATGCTCCAATCAATATTGCAATCTGCTGCGACCTGGGAGTAGCACCCACCAAATGCCCCGTCTTGAGCGCCTGCGCAGTGCTTCCACCATTCGACGAAGCGATACACACAACCCCGGCAATCGTCAACGCAGTTAGCTTGATCTCCTTATCGATCTCCACCCAACCGTAATTCCCCAACACCAACAAAATTAAACAAGTCAGCAACAACGTTGCAACCGTCATCCCCGAAATCGGATTCGACGAAGAACCAATCTCACCCGTCAAACGGGATGCCACCGTGACGAACAAAAATCCAAACACCACAATCATCAGCGCCGCCACCATCCCGGTAAATCCAAAACCCAACCCCAACTGCGGCACCATCATCAATGCCAAAACCAAAAGACAACTTGCTACGAACACGATCCCCAATGGCAAGTCGCGTTCGGTACGCTTCGAGAACATCCCATTGGATTGCGATTTGGAGGTCAAATCACGAAAGCTCGTCAACATGGCTCCTAAGATCACTGGCATCGCTTTGAGCATGCTCAAGATCCCGCCCGCCGCAACCGCGCCCGCACCAATGTACAAGATGTAGTTGTTTCGAATCTGATCCTCACCCATGTCCTTGATCAACTGCGTCCCAGGAGCAACAGGAACCTGCAACGCGTCTCCGAAATATACGATCAATGGACTGATCACAAGATAAGCCAAAACACCACCCGCAACCATGATGCTCGCAATCTTCGGACCAATGATGTAACCTACCCCCAATAAACTCGGGGATAACTCCATAGACAGCGAAGCCCCCTTGAGTCCAACCACTTTGTGCAACGATAGCTTGACGAAATCACCCCACAAGTGGACCGCTTGCATGCAGAACTGATAAACAAACCCAATTCCGAAACCCGAGAAAACCATCGAAGCGGTCGCGCCACCCTTCTCTCCAGCAATCAGAACTTCCGCACATGCCCGCCCCTCGGGAAACGTTAGCTTGCCATGCTGCTGCACAATAAACGACTGACGCAAAGGAATCATCAGCAAGATCCCAAGCAACCCACCAAAGACGCTGATCGTCATCACGCGAATCACGTCGATATCAAAGCCCAACAGCAATAGCGCAGGCATGATCAACCCGACCGCAAACGCTAATGACTCCCCAGCAGAACCCGTCGTCTGCACAATGTTATTCTCAAGAATCGTTGTCTTGCGAATACCAAAGGCTCGACTAATCGCCCGGAACAAGGTGATCGACAATACGGCAACTGGAATCGATGCCGATACAGTCAATCCCACCTTGAGCACCAAATACATCGACGAAGCACCAAAGATAATTCCCAGTAACGCCCCCATGATGATTGGAAACCATGTCAGCTCTTCGACCTGAGCCTCATCCGCAATATAAGGTTTAAAGTCGGATGGGCTCTGGTTAGACATCACTTCCTCACGATCCGTTGGAACGTCCTCTAGGGCGATCCTGATGAAACACCCTTCGCTTAGCGTCTGAAGAACTACTTCACGCCATGCATCAGCTTGTTCACCATCGGTGCAACCAAGAAGAACAAAACACCGACCACCAAATTGGTCCACCACAAGTAATTGAATACCGTCGCGTACTGTGCAAGCGACCCTGCCGCCTCTTCATGCCCCCCGCCACCAGAGGCGATCGAAGCAATCACCCCTGCCGCGTAGTTTGCCAATGCCGTCGACAAGAACCATCCACCCATCGCCAATCCAACATCCTTCGGAGCAGCAAGCTTGGTCACCATCGACAGACCAATCGGAGAGAGGCACAATTCGGCAATCGTGTGAATCAAATAAGTCAGGGTCAAGATCAACCAATGAATCCTCGCCGTTTTGGGATCTGGATCTGGCCCTAGTGCTTGGATCGCTAACACCAAAACGTAAAACCCGAACCCTACCAAAATCAAGGCAATTGCAAATTTTCGCGGAATCGATGGATTCGCTCGCACCTTCTCCAACGCTGGCCAAAGCATCGCAAAAACTGGAGCTAACGCGACGATAAACAAAGCGTTCACACTCTGGAATACCGAGTAATTAAACGGTGCATCCACATAATCCTTCGCCAAGAAGTTCAACGACGAACCAGCTTGCTCAAACAACGCCCAAAACAAGATGTTTGCAACAAACAAAATCATCATCGCCATGTAACGCTGCAACTGCACCGAATCGCCACTCTTGGACCCACTGTAGATAAAGTACCCCACCAAACCAATCATCAACGCAATCAGCACCCCACCAAGGATGTCGCTCTTGCTCAACAAGAAATAAATCACCGGGACCATCAAGATCGAACCCATGAGCACCTTGATCGTCTGCCCCATTCCCCGATGCTCCGCAGGAGCCTGTCCCACTGCACCTAACATCCCAGAGTTCAAATGGAAAATGATGATGCCGAGAATCATTCCTATGCCCGCGGCCAAGAATCCATACTTCAACCCATACGTTGCTCCGATCCACGAGGCACAAACAATCGGCGCAAAAAACGCACCCATGTTGATCCCCATGTAAAAGATCGTAAACCCAGAGTCCCGCCTCGCATCACCCGGCGCATACAACTTGCCAACCATCGATGAAATGTTCGGCTTGAACAACCCGTTGCCAACCACAATGATCGATAGACCAATCAAAAAGGCTGTCAGGTTCTCAAACAACAACGTAAACATCCCCAAGGCCATCAACAGACCACCTAGTAAAATCGATCGCTGATAACCAAGCAATCGGTCGGCAACAAATCCACCGAGTATCCCCGTCGCATATACCAACGACGTATACCCACCATACGTCAAAGATGCCTCTTCCTTCGCCTTCTCGGCCGTCATGTGCCCAAAAAAAGTCTCGGCCACGTAAACGGCTAAAATCGCACGCATGCCGTAATAGCAAAATCGCTCCCAAAACTCAGTGGAAAACAACATCCACAAAGAAGTCGGATGTCCAAGCAACTCACCGGACGGTGGTGCCACATGACCGTCGGCAGTCGCCGCACTGCCCCGCGATTTCTCACCTTCCTGAATGGCTCCCGACTCATACGGATTCTTGTCGTTCGAGTTCTGACTCATCCAATTCTCCTCGTAAGCCACGAAACGGGCCAATGATTTGGGCTAAACTATGATCTTGTTAATTGAGACTGCTGTTCCAACATATCCATAATCGCTATTCACCAAGCACAACCTTCGATAAAGTGGTCTCACACCACCCTATGCTTATACCGCAGGAATAACGCTCTTCATCTTCTTCAAGCCGATCGTTGCATTCTCAAGCGGGTCCATCTTCCAGTACTCGCGATTGAATAGCTCCAACGATAAAACACCTTTGAAACCACTTGCGATCACCGTCTTGAGAATGTCCCCAATCGGTGCAATCCCGTCTCCCGGATAAACCCTATCCGCATCGGTGATCTTGTCTCGAGGCATGTCCGGGTAATCGTTCATGTGGAAGACGTGAATCTTGTTGCCTGCAAGCAATCCAAGATCATTGAAGTTCGAGCCACCTTTGTACAAGTGATACACATCAGGCAACACACACGCATCAGGATGCTGCGCCGCGGCTGCGACATGCAATACCTCCGAAAGCTTCGAGAGATTCTTGGAGAATCCCCATACCTCCAACTGAGGTAAACATTCGACTTGACGCCCTAACTCCAACAACGCTCGGTAGCGTTCCCCGGATACATTCAGATCCACAAGCTCACCATCGGTCGCTCCAGCCGGCGGAGCCGCAATCCGCTTTCCACCTAAAGCAACGACAATTTCCATCTCTCGCTTCGCCTGCTCTAACGCCTTGCGATGCGCGGCTTGATCCGCCAAGATCCAAGGTGCAAATGCAATCGAACTCTCGATCGTCAACCCCGCATCCGAGATCCGCTTGCGAAGATCATTCAAACTGCCACCACCCGAAGTGTACTTGTCTACATCCCGTAGCCAAATCTCCATCGAATCGTATCCAGCCTTCTGTGCAATCGTCACCTGATCGACAATCGGAACGACTTCACCGTGAATGGTGCTCGTATTTAAACAGTACTTCAAGGCTGGGACTCCTACTGTGTTTGTGGTCTTAGTGGTTGTAACGCTATTCGACTGCCCTTGAGCACCCATCGCCGCACTGCTGCCGAACATCGAATCGCTACCGAGCATTACCAAAGCTCCTCCCGCAATGCTCGATCCCAAAAACCCACGGCGATCCGAAGAGCGTGAAATTGCCTCAGCAGTGAATTCAGGGGAGGCTGTACGAGATGCTTCGGATTTTTCCATCTTTCAATCCTAATTTGAATGAATCACGAACTCGATCATGCAACGGCATGAACCCGCGAATTGTAGCACGAATTTTAACCCATGCCTCAAGGTACCCCGTCGGATGGACCTGCGTTCCCTAGAAAAGCAACAAGGAATACCAACCCCATCGCCGCTAGAATCCATTGCCCCGCTACCAATACAAGCAAGGTACCTAACAAGATTGTGCTCAGAACCGCGAATCGCCAAGTCCCGGGATTGACCAAAAACAACGCCGTTGCCAGCTGAGATCCCAAAATCCCAAGAGAGTAAACCTGCCCCCACTGACTCTCCCGTGGCACAAGCCCCAAAAGCCCCGCCCCCTGCTCCGACAACACCCCTACCGCTTGCCCCGTCCACCAAGCCTCTTGTTGAAGCATATTCGCAGTGGATAAAAACAACCACAGTATCCAATGCACTTGCAGACATCTTAATCCTACGTTTGCGAGAACACTCTTGCCCTGCTCATTCTCATGATTCGCCGCCTTAACACCCTTAGTCCCCAAACGCATTCCCACCCCCGGCGCGATCGCCAAGTAAAGCAACGCCGCACTTTGCAATGTCTCCGCAGGAAGTGTCAGCCACGGTGCCCGCTGATGGATCATCATCACACAGCCCCAAACGCACAGTACGATCCATCGGCCTCCTATCCCCACGACCATCCCCAGACTACTCAACAATCCAACCAAACAAATCGCCCAAGCAACGGCAGCATTCCCCCAGCCATAAAGCAACGACCAGCGGTAATCGCTCCCCGTACCCTCCATCCCGTCACCGATCAAATACAGTCCCACGCTCCTGTCCAGCCACCCGTCGCTCGTCAACCAATTAGGCACCCAACCGAAATGCAAAACAAATTGAACCGTCATCACCATACCCAGTGCGATCCGAACCCATCCATTGATCTTCGATGATCGCGGTGTAAACCAATACGCATTCCACCCTTGCACCAGACCTCGATAGAAATCCAAGGTCCAAGGCATTTCACTTCGATGCATTCCCATTACTCTCTGGCTTTCTGAACCACTCGACTTCTTCACAAACCCCAACGCAGATTGTCTGCCACATACCGCGCTTTACTTATCAATCACCACTTATCAATCACCTTTGATGGACATCACGGGCACCGTTCTGGTCGGCTCAATCGTCGGAACCAACGTGACCTCTCCATCCCCCAACGCCACCACCGTCGCTTCAAACAATGACTCGGGTTCTTGCTCTGCACCCCCAGCACCTGCACCCCCAGCACCTCCACCCTTGCCGACCAAGCGAATACGCTCAATCTCCATCCCCGAACGCCTCCCCTGCTTGACCAACGACAATCCAAGCAAAGCCAAACCTTCCTCATCTCCATTGATCGCCAAAGCACCCGCAACTTGCATCAGCCTTCGCCACCGAGCATCACCGCGTCCCGGCCCCGACCATTCCTTCCACACCTGGCTCTGCGCATCGGATTTGATCGAAACTTCAACTGGCCGTTCGTACATCTCTGATCCAATCAATGACATCGGTGCCAGCTCGGTATACCAACCTAATGGAATCGTATAAAGCTGCGTTTGTTGCAAAAGGTCATCCGCCCAAGGCATCCGCTTGAGGCTGTTGTTGGAAAAATAAACCAATCCAATCAAGAAAAAATGCAAAATCAGAAGAATAGATACGACTAATTTCCCAAAGCCTGGTAGAGCTCGAGGTTGTGTCTCCCCAATGCGATCGCCTAAATTTTTGGTCGTGGACATACGGACAAATCTCACTTCCTGACCCAATGGCGTGCGGACTGGCAACCTTGAGGGTTTGGTAGTAAAAAAGTTGAATAGCGGAAGCTTAGGAGCAATTAAGCACCAGAATTGGTAATGGTAATCGGAATCCTGATTGGAAAAAGCCAGGAATACCCTCTTCGAAAAAGCCAATCCCCCACGCTTGAAGAACGCAACACAACATAGTGAGCTATCCCCATGGAATCCAAAGATCCCCAATCCCCCCACAACGCACGCTCTTCCCATCCCCCTCAAAATCAAGAGCATGCTTCATCGCGACATATACAAACAACACCCCCTACGATTCCCTTGGAATCTTCCTACATCCCCTGCTGCCCAGTCTGCGGTGGCAAGTTGATCGAAATCCGTGCAAAATTCCACTGCGAGAAATGCCACCGAATCTGCGAAACCTGTTGCGAAGGTGGCCGGGGGTAACCCTTGACGCATCAAGCCCTTGGGGCATAGACTCTAGACCTTTTCCAAGCCACTTTTTCGGTGAGATACTCTAGTGCCAGCGACTTGCGTAATCGGTTTGCAATGGGGCGATGAAGCCAAAGGGAAACTCGTAGACCTCCTCGCACCTAAACATGATGTCGTCGTCCGCTATCAAGGCGGAGCCAACGCAGGACATACTGTCGTTAGCGGCAAAGAAGTCTACAAACTCCACCACGTCCCCTCCGGAATCCTCGCACCTCAAATCCAAAACGTGATCGCCCCGGGCGTTGTCATCGAACCAAATATGCTGATCCAAGAACTCAGCGGTTTGGAAGGACGCGGTATCGCCCCACGGAAGAATCTAAAGATCAGCGAACGCGCACACGTCGTGATGCCCTGGCACCTTCTCGAAGACCGGGCCATGAATAAAACAGTCGTTAGCGGCGAAAGCATCGGTACGACCAATCGAGGTATCGGTCCATGCTACCGCGACAAAGTTGGGCGAACTTACGCCATGCGTATGGCCGATCTCGTTCGACCGGATCTGCCAAGCCGAATCGAAGAAATTGTCGCCGCCAAACGGACCCTGCTCGCCTCGCTCCTCTCGCCAGAAGAAATCGCCGATCTCGACGCAGAAAAAATTACCGCCCTCTGCCAACGCTGGGCTCAATCCCTCGGCGATATGATCTGCGATACCACCTACTTCCTCCACGACCAACTCGACGCAGGAAAACAACTTCTCATGGAAGGAGCCCAAGGCTCCCTGCTCGATATCGATCACGGAACCTTCCCCTTCGTAACCAGTAGCAACGCATCGGGAGTTGGGGTCTGCAGCGGCTCGGGCGTTCCTCCACGCGCTATTAAACGCATGATCGGTGTAGCAAAAGCCTATTCAACTCGGGTCGGAGGTGGCCCTTTCCCAACCGAACTCCTCGACGAAACCGGTAACAAAATCCGTGAAATCGGTCGTGAATACGGCACAACCACCGGCAGACCTCGACGATGCGGATGGTTCGATGCCGTCGCCGTTCGCTACACAGCACGGCTCAGCGGTGCCGACTACCTCTCTCTGATGATGCTCGATGTACTGAGCCACTTCGATGAACTGAAAGTCTGTGTCGCCTACGAAATCGACGGCGAACGTGTCGAGAGACTCCCAAGCCAAACCGAGCAACTCCGCCGTTGCAAACCAATCTACGAAACACTTCCCGGTTGGAACCATGATGTCTCCGCCGTTCGCTCACTGAAAGATTTCCCAAGCAACGCACGACGCTACATGGATCGAATCTCTGAGTTGATCTCCGTACCTTTGGGAGTCCTGTCCGTTGGCCCCGATCGCGAACAAACGATCTTCCTTATTTAATACCGTCGTGGTGGAAGCTGATCCGTCCCATGGGTATCTTCAGTAGACGAAAAGGAAACCGGTCTGCACAAGACCTCTCCAAGTCGATAAACCCGACTCGCCTACCAAAACATATCGCCATTATCATGGACGGAAACGGTCGTTGGGCCCGCTCGCGCGGACTACCCCGAATCGAAGGACATCGTCAAGGAGCAAATTCCGTCGAAGCCGCACTGACTGCTTGCGGAGAACTCGGGATCCCCTACCTAACGCTCTACGCATTCTCCAATGAAAATTGGAAACGCCCCAAGGAAGAACTCGACTTCCTCATGGGCCTCCTGAAAACCTACCTTGCCAACCAAACCGAACGCCTTATCAAGAATGGCGTTCGACTCCAAGTCATAGGCAGACGCTCCAGCCTCTCGCAAGATGTCCTCCAAGCAATCGATCTAGCCATCGACAAATGCAAAAGTGGCACAAAACAAACCCTGATCCTCGCCATCAACTACGGGTCCCGACAAGAAATCGTAGACGCTGTTCGCGAAATCGCTTCTGAAACCAAAACGGGTACACTCTCCGTCGATGCGATCGATGAAGCGACCATCGCGAAGCATCTCTACACACGCGACTACCCCGACCCCGATCTCCTTATCCGAACCAGCGGGGAAATGCGTATCAGCAATTTCTTGCTCTGGCAAATCAGTTACGCGGAACTACTCATAACCGAAAAAGCTTGGCCAGAATTCGGAAAAGATGACCTCTACGCCGCAGTCGCGGAGTACGCAAGACGTGATCGCCGCTTCGGAGCTATCTAACAAGGAACACCAACCATGTGGACTGCAGCTCTAACGCCCACACTGGTTACCTCTCTATGGATCTCCATTCTTCTGATTTCCCTATGCGCGATCGCTACTGCCCTTTGGGCACACTCCCTGCAAAACAAAAATCGCAAGCTTCAACGCCAACTCCTTGACGCCAACGAAACCGCCTTGAGCGATCCACTTAC